>CADCOO010000313.1 GCA_902803085.1 uncultured Planctomycetota bacterium | reverse complement strand
GTAGCTCAGTTTGGTTAGAGCGCGTCCCTGATAAGGACGAGGTCCATGGTTCGAATCCATGTGCGCCCACTAAAAAACGCCGGTCGTTAGATCGGCGTTTTTTGTTTCTTGACGCGAAGGCTCGCTCGCTACTCGACAAGCTCGCCAAAAAGCGTAAAGGGCGACGTCTCCACGACGCGAACGCGTTGAAAAGTTCCCGTAAGAGACGTCGGTCCGTTAAAGACGACGATGCGATCGCAAGCGGTGCGTCCGGTAAGTTGCGCGTCGTTCGATCGGCCCGTCGCGACGAGCGCGTCGACCGACGTCAAGCCGTCGCCGCGCGGCGCGTCTTCGGGCGCGTCGAGCGTTTCGCACTCGGCGTACAACGTTTCTTCCTGCGCGACGCTCCGCGCTTCCCGTTTGCTTGGTCCCTCGACGAGGATCTCGACGGTCTGACCCAGGAAACGACGATTCTCTTCCCCGCTAATCTCGTTCTGAACGGCAAGCAGTTCGTTGTTGCGGCGCTTTTTGACCTCTTCGGGCACGTCGTCTTCGTAAAGCTTAGCCGCTTCGTTCCCGGGTCGCTCGGAGTACTTAAAGATAAAGCTATTTTTAAAGCGCGCGTACCGAACGAGGTCGACGGTCTTTTGAAATTCCTCTTCCGTTTCGCCGCAGAAACCGACGATAAAGTCGCTGGTAATCGCGGCGCCCGGGATCGTCTCGTAGATTCGATCGACGAGCTCTTTATACTCCTCGACGGTATAGCGGCGCCGCATTCTCTGAAGAACGCCGGAATCGCCGTGCTGCGCGGGCACGTGAAGATACGGCGTCGACGAAGGCAGATCGCGCACGGCGGCGAGAAGATCGTCGCTCATATCGGTCGGATAGGAACTCACGAATCGCACGCGTCGAATTCCCGGGACCTGATCGATCATTTCGAGCAAGTCGGCGAGTCGCGTCGTCTTGCCGTTCTCGACGTAGCGGTAGCTATTGACGGTCTGACCGAGCAGGGTAATTTCAAGACATCCCTGTTCCGCTAGCGTCCGCGCCTCTTCGAGAATTGCGCGCGGAGAGCGACATTGCTCCGGCCCGCGCGCGCTCGGCACGACGCAGTAGGAGCAGAATTTATCGCATCCGAACATAATGCGCACCATAGCCTGAAAGACGCGCGGTCGCGTCTCCGGTAGGCGAATCGGGTCAAACTGGCGGAAAGAGGCGCGGGTCTCGCGGGGCAGGTCGCGTCGCTCGAAGCGGTCGAGACTGACGGCAAGTTGCGGCTCGCCGGTCGCAACGGCGCGATTAACGAGTTCAACGAGCTGATCAAGTTTGCCCGGTCCGATTACGATATCGACGTAAGGCGCGCGCTGAAAGACGACGTTCTTGTCCTTCTGCGCCATGCATCCCATAACGGCGATGATCGAGCCCGGCTTTTGCGTCTTCCAATGCTTCAGCCTGCCAAGGGCGCTGTAAATTTTCTCTTCGGCGTGTTCGCGCACGCTACAGGTGTTAAAGAGAATCAAATCGGCGTCCTTACGCGTTGCAAGGCGCTCCCAACCTGCGGAAATCAGAGCCGCCGCCGCAAGCTCCGAATCCAAGACGTTCAGCTGACACCCGACCGTTTCAATGTAAAATTTCATTTCAGTTCTTCTCTAGCAGTCTTCGACTCAATTGAAAACGTCGACGCGCAACCGGCAGTCGGGCAACGCCTCTAGAAACTGCCGTCCGTACGTCTTCGTGTGAACGCGCTCGTCGAGGAGAACGACTTGTCCGACGTCCTCCCTTGTGCGAATGAGCCGCCCTACTCCCTGTTTAAATTTCAAAATAGCGTTTGGCAGGAGGAATTCCTGGAAATCGTTTCCGCCTCGCTCGCGAATCGCTTCCAGTTTCGCCTCGACGAGCGGCTGTTCCGGCGCCAGAAAGGGTAATTTCACAATAATCACGTTGCGCAACGCCTCTCCCGGCACGTCGACGCCCTGCCAAAAGCTGTCGACGCCGAAAAGCACGCTACGCGAGCTCTCCTTGAACTTGCGCACCATAAGCTGGCGCGGAACCCCTTCGGATTGCGAATAGAACGGATAATTCCGCTCGACCATAAAATCGCTGAGCGTTGCGGTCGCGCGTTTCATTTGCGCCGCGTTGGTAAAGAGGACGAAAACGCCGCCGTCCGTTTCCGCAACGTATTCGCGCAACGCCGCGCACAATCGCCGTTCGTTTTCCTCGCGCCGCTCTTCCTCGGAGAGACCGCGCCGGATCGCCGCGAACTCGCTTAGTTCGAGTTTCTTCGCAAGCACCAGCGTCATCTGGCGCTTATAATCGAACGGACTCCCCAGCGAACGCGCCGCCGCGCCGGTGAGACCGACGCGCGAACGAAAGAACTTGAACGCGCGTCGCGTCTCTTCCGGTTCGTCGTCCGGACTGAGCGCAATGGCGTCAAGCGAAATCTCCTCGGCGCGCTCGCACTTCTTAACGCCGCCGACCGTAAGGGTGGCGCTCGTCGCGATCACGGACGGGGTCGCGTTAAAGAGTTTCTCGCGCAAGATAGGCGCAACGTCGATCGGCGCCGCGCGCATTGCGACGCGCCGTCTCTTGCGCGCCACAAAACTCTCGATCCAATAGACGTATCCGTCGGAACGCTGCAGGCGCCAGTCTTCGAGTTCGGCGATAAGCGCGCTCACGCGCATACGCGAGGCGCGGTATTCCTGGCGACGATCGGCGTCTTCCAGCGTCTCCTCCGCGCGCCTAAGCGCGTTCTTCAACCCCTCAAGGCCTTCCGTCAGGCCCGCGCCGACGATCTCCGGTTCAAAGACGCGTCCGTTCGAGCCGGGACGCGCGTCGAGCCATTCGCGGAGTTCGTTAAAGAACCGCTCGGCGCGATATCGACATTCGTCGACCTGCTTCGCCGCGTTAACGAAAAGCTCGCGCTCCTCGCTCCACGGTCGCGAGGTCTCTTCGACGAGAAGGCCTTTATTGGTGCGATCGTTATAGAGCCGCGAAAGAAGGTAGTCGACCGAAGATTCCGTAACCTCGACGCCAAGCTGCTCCGACGCGACGTTCTCCATCGTGTGCGCTTCGTCGAAAATAAGAATATCGTAATTCGGAAGAATGGCGCCGCCGCTCGATTTCAACGCCAGGTCGCTGAAGAGCAACGCGTGGTTGACAATGATTATGTTCGCGTGTTCCAGTCTGCGACGCGCCTGACGATAGAAACACGAATCGTAAAACTTACATTTGCGCCCGAGACAGTTTCCCTGCTCGCAGCATATTTCGTTCCAGACGTCGACCGACGGCGCCGGCGCCAGTTCAGACTTCGAACCGTCCGTCGTCGTTTCGAGCCACTTTTGAATTCGCTCGAACTCCTCGCCGCCGTCGTCTTCCAGGAGCGTTCCCTTTCCGACCGCCTTCTTCGCCGACGCAAACCGACGCTGGCAGAGATAATTCGCGCGACCTTTCGCAAGCGCTACGGAAAAACTCAGCGGTAAGATCGAATTCAGGAACGGAACGTCTTTCTGGAAAAGTTGCTCCTGCAGGCTAATCGTGTTCGTCGAGATTACGACGCGACGCAAGGCAAACGGATCCTCCTCGCGATCGAGCTCGCCGTCCTCTGGCAAAGCGGAAGGCGGCGCTGGGGCGGGAGGCGTCTGTTCTTCGTCCTCGGGCAATGGGAAATAGTCGTCCGTCCGACAGTCGAGCGCTTGACCTTCAACGGCGTATAAAATAGCGGGGACAAGATAGGCGAAACTCTTGCCGACGCCGGTGCCCGCCTCGATCGCGATCGAACGTTTCGATCGGATCGCCGCGTCGACTTCCGCCGCCATAGCAAGCTGTTCCGCGCGACGCTCGTAACCGGAGCGACGGCGCGCTATTAGCCCGTCGTTATCTAATACGTCCCGATAAGTTAACATCGACGTCCCGTTAAAAAATACGGCGTCTCCTTACGGGGACGCCGAAAGAGGCTTAGCGCGCCAAAGCGTCGCGCCCAAGATTATTTCGATTTAACATAAGGTCGCCCCTCTTCGTCCAGAGGCAGGGCTTCGTATTCGTTAAACACGACGGTCCATCCGTGTAGGGTTCCTTCTTCCTCCGTCTTGGCTTTAACGCGCTCCATAAGGAGATTGATAAAGAAGGTTTGCTTTTTCTCGCCCGGCTTTTCCGGCTCGATCGTAATCGCGTAGATACGACTCGTACTCTCCTTGTCCGAAGTAATAAAATCGGAAACGGTCTTATAGTGCGTCATTTTAGCGCGATCGCCGAGTTTATTAATCGTGAGCAGGGTCGGATTGGCGAGAAAGCCGTGCGTGCTCGCATGAGGTTCTTCTTCGTTCCCCATGGCGCGAATCCAGAAACTTACGACGTCGTCGTGCGTAACGAAGAGGACGCGTCGCCAGTAGGGATCTTGCAGTTGACGCGTGAGCGCTATATTGTCGCTCTTGACCGTCTCAAACCAATATTGAGCAAATTCCTCCGCCTGCTTGTCGAAACTGACGCGGTAGACTCGCGCGTTAAACGGTCCGCCGATCAGCGTCGCCAAACTGAGCGCGAGACCAAAGCCCGCGACCGACGTTCCGGAAAGCTCGCCCCCAGATCGGTAAATCAACCAGAACGCAACGAGCGCCATGGCGAGCGCGGCGATCGAAAAACCGAGAAAGTTCAAATTCATGAACGCGAGAAGCGACGGAACGGCGACGACCGCCGAAAGAACCGCCCAAACAGACGCGCGCTTCACGACGACTTCGCCGCCGGCGCCGTCGAAGGCAGACGCGCCAGCGCGTTCCGTCGAGGCGAGCGGCGAGTCAAAGAGCGAACCGGTCGTCATTTGCAAAGGAGTCTGTTTCTGTGCCATAATTATCTGCGCCTTATACGACAAAAACGGGGAATGAATGCAAACGCGAATACGAAATCATTGGGCGTTCGGGGAAGAGTCGCCGTCGAACTTCCAGTCGTCCTTTTCCGTAACCTGCGTATAGACGGCGGCGTTCCGCCTCTGTTGACGTTTAATGAAGTCCACGGAATCAAAGTGGCTATCGCCGATCATAGGACTGAGCGAATGCGCCGCCCAGACGTCCAAGAGGAGCATCGGCTTCAAACGTATCATATCCCTCGGCTTCTCCGGCATAACGATAAAGAAGACGTTGCCCGCCGTACCGCAAAACAGGAAGATCACGAGAACGCACGCGATCCATTTGCAGATCGTGTCGGTCTTCGGCTCGAGGTAGAGGTTCGCCTTCGAGATCTTCTTCGTCAGCAGCATGAGGATCGTAAAGATGATCGGGAAAAGCAACAGGAAGACGTCCATGTCGCTATAGTACGAGATCGGAGCCCAAAGTCCGTCCACGATCGTCGCGAGCATCTCCAAAACGCCGACGGAGAAAAGCGTCGCAAAGAGAAGATTGCACCCGATCAACACGACGGTCCAAAGCTTAAAACTATGCCAAAAGGCGAGCGCGCCAATTGCCATAATTCCCATGCAAATCCAAAAAGCTATCATAATATACGTTCCGTATAATGTAATTCGGTTGATTTTTGAATATGAACGACGCTTGCGCGATTATTTGAGCGAACGTTGGATTTCCTCGATCGAAGTAACGCCGAATTTCACCAGGCGCTTGCCGTCGACCCAGTATCCCTTGTGCCCCATCTTTCTGGCAATATTGCGCAGACCGATCTCTTTCTTTTCGAGCGGCACGTCCGGCATCGCAATGACCTGACGCATTTCGTCGTTAATTTCGAGCACGTCGAAGACGGCAATACGACCAAAATAACCAATGTCGCGACAATCTTCGCAGGGAACGTAGTAGTCCTTCTGGCCGGGCTCAACCGGCTCGTGAACGCGTTGCCGGAAGATTTTCGGATTCGAGGGATCGAGCTCAAGTTCTTTAACGATCTGCGGCGGCGCCATGACTTCTTCTTTACAGGTGTTGCAAAGTCGACGCACAAGTCGCTGCGTAATAACCGAGGTCAGCGCGTCGGCGAGCAACGTGGGATCGGCGCCAAATTTTAGTATGCCGATAATCGCGCTAATCGTGTCGTTGCCGCGGAAGGTCGTAATAATGAGGCGGTCGTTTTTGACCTCCTCGCAGCATAGCTTCCACGCGTCCGTATTGACCATATCGCGAATCAAGAGGACTTTCGGCTCGCGGAAGAAGACGTCGGGCAAAACGTCCATCGGCGTTTGACCTTTTGCGGAGTCGTACTTGGTTATGGCGATATTTTCGATAACTTCGTAGGGCTTCTGTTCGTCTTCCACGCCGGAAAAGTCGCGCGTAAAACGGTCCGCCGTGTTGAAGATAACCGTGGTGAGCGTTTTAAGACCTTGGTGCGGGGCCGTCGCGAGGACGACGAGTCCGCTTTCCGCATTGATGATACTGCGCATCTGATCCTGGCGCTCGACCGCGACGCCAAGTTCCTGAAGCGTGTTGAATTTCGCCGTCTTAAAGAGGAACGTAACTTGAACGACCTCTCCCGTCGGCGTTCCCGCCGTTTCGACCTTCGCCTCGCACGTGAGCGGCTTGCCCTTTTTATTGCGGTCGTATCGAATCATCATGGAACCGCTACAGCGTCCGCGACGATCCTGCGGATTGCCGCCGATGAGCATCTTAACGACTTGCGCGACGTCGTCCGCTTCTTCGCGCGTCCAAGGTTTGCGGAACGCGTCTTCGACCGGCTGATATACGCCGTCTATTTGATACTGGAATTTCGTTTCCTGCGCCCCGAAAAGAATGCGAACGTCTGAAGCGCGCGCGTGCAACGCGTGATAGAGCAATTCGCGATAGAAGTTGTACCCGAAACTGCCGTTGTGATTGCGCGCCGTTACCGTGCGCGCCAAAACGTCGCGAGGACTCAAACCGTCCCCGTACGCTTCCAACTGAATTAGCGAGCCGGATTCGTACGACATCTTCTTCGGCTTAACCTTCTGGCGCAAGACCTTCGTGCGGAACCAGAACGCCAGGTGCCCCGGCGTCATGACCTTGTCTGCGTCGTGCATTTCGCGATTGCGCGCGTGAACGTAGATAAAGATCGGTATCAGCCACGCGAGAATAATCACCGGCAAAGCCGCCCAGAACGTCGGAATGAAGAGCGCGCCAAAGGAAACTGGCAGGAAGACAAACAAGTTTGTCATGTTCCATTTCGCGCGGTCGGGATCACCCAATCTTTCCGCGTCGTTATTGCACCACGACGACGTCGCGACCCACGCCAAGTAGACGATCAGCAGGATAGAAAGCTTGATCGGGCAAATTTCCATCCCAATCCCACGTCGCCACCCGTCCTTGTTCGCAGAGTTAGCTAATTCTTTAAAATCGTCCGCCCAGGACGGTTCGACGCAGATTACGATCGCGAGTAACGCAAGCGCGACTATGGCGCTTCGACGCGCGAGGCGCCAAAACTGTGTGCTATTCATTATCATCCACCTTAAACGCCGCGCGCGGCGCCACGCTTATTACAGAATGCCCGGTTCCTTAACTTCAATGCCTTTGAGCGCCATTTTCAGGGACTCAATATTAGGCGCGACTTCGAACGCGGTCGCGCGGTCGATTTTCTTCATCTGCACGAGCGACTTCAGGGACATCGTGAAGTCCTGCATGCCTTCCTGCGCTTGAATACGAATCGCGTCGCCGAGCTTTTCGTCTTCGCCTTCTAGAATGAGTTTGCGAATAACGTTGTTCACGATCATGATTTCGCAGGTCGGCACGCGCTGAACGCCGGGAAGAATCGAAGGCAACAGCTTCTGCGCCACGATGCCCTTCATGTTCATCGCGATCGCGCTACGAATCGCTTTGTGCATATTGGCGGGGAAAAGGTCGAGAATACGTCCGATCGTGGACGGCGCGGTCGACGCGTGGATCGTTCCGAAGACCAAGTGGCCCGTTTCCGCCGCGTGAATCGCGGTCTCGAAGGTTTCGCGGTCGCGCATCTCGCCGACGAGCATGACGTCGGGGTCCTCGCGCACCGCGTGCTTCATGCCGACTTCGAAGTCGCAAACGTCCATACCGATTTCGCGCTGGTTAATCAAGCATTTCTCCTCGGTGAACATGAATTCGATCGGGTCTTCGAGGGTGAGGATGTGCTTGTTGTAATTCTTATTGATCCAGTTGAGCATCGAGGCGATCGTCGTCGACTTTCCCGACCCCGTAACGCCCGCGAGCAGGATCATTCCCTGGCTATACTTGCAAAGTTCGTAAAGAACCGACGGAATGTGAAGCTTTTCGAGTTCGGGAATGAAGTTGTTAATACGACGCGCGACGAGCCCGACGTGCCCCATTTGCGTAAGGACGTTGACGCGGAAACGCCAGGTAACGCCGTCGACGACGCAGGTGTGCGCGAAGTCGGCGCCGCCGGTGTCGTTATAGATTTTGCGATTGCGCTCGTCCATCATAGGGAAGATGAGGCGGTTCATTTCCTCGTCGTCGATCGGACCGCGATTGAGCGTGCGCAGCGCCCCTTTAACGCGAACGTACGGAGGACGGTCGACCTTGAGGTGCAAGTCGCTTCCAGAAAGCTTTACGAGCGCCTGAAACAGACGGTCGATTTCGAGTTCCTTCTTCCTTTTAAATACGCGATCCGGCAATTCTGGAGACGACATATAACACTCTTCCTATAACGCACAAAAGACCGCGCTAAGGCGGTCGAACATAAAACTATAAAACAAACGCCCCGTCCGCCCCAACGGCGACGACGGGGATGATAAACTATAATCGGGTTGGGACGCCTGCGGCGCGCATCGCTTCTTTCACTTCGGCGATCGAATAGATTCCATAATGAAAGACGCTCGCCGCGAGCACGGCGGACGCGTGCGCTTCCGTAATCGCTTCGACAAAATGGCGAGGCTCGCCCGCGCCGCCAGACGCTACGACCGGTATCCGAACGGCGTCGCAAACGGCCTTTAAAATCGGCAAATCGTAGCCGGCTTTCGTGCCGTCCCCGTCCATCGAGGTGAGCACGATCTCGCCGGCGCCGCGCGATTCAACCTCGCGCGCCCATGCGACCGCTTCCAGACCCGTTCCGACTCGACCGCCGTTGATAAAGACTTCCCAAAATTCCTTGCCGTCGCGAACGACGCGTTTGGGGTCGATATTAACGACCACGCACTGACTCCCGAAACGATCCGCCGCGGACGTTATCAAATCCGGCGTTCTGACCGCCGCCGAATTGATCGACGCCTTGTCGGCGCCCGCGTTAAGAATCTTGCGGAAATCGTCGAGCGTGCGCACGCCTCCCCCAACCGTGAGCGGCATAAAAACGACGTCCGCCGTCTTGCGAACGACGTCGACTATGATGTCGCGCTCTTCATGGCTCGCCGTTATGTCGAGAAAAACGAGTTCGTCCGCGCCCTCGCGCTCGTAACGACGCGCTACCTCGACAGGATCGCCAGCGTCGCGCAAGTTGACGAAATTCGTCCCCTTAACGACGCGACCGCCGCATACGTCCAAACACGGTATAACTCTTTTCGCCAACATATCGGCTCTTTCTCCACATACTGCTGTTTCTCGCGCCGTCGACGCGACGACTCGCTACAGTTTAACAGAAAAGGGGCAAATCGTCAACGGGAGCGCCGAGAATACCTTAGCGCGTTACGCGCGTTCGTGACCCTGCGTCTTTTGCGCGTATTTACGAACTTCGCGCATCATGTAGTTGATGATCGTAAAGTCCGCGCGCAAAGAGCCCCCGTAATTCTCCGACGCGCGCGCCTCGCGCGCCTGCGCGCGCGCTTTCTCAACTCCGTCCCAATCCGGCTCGTACTGGGGATCGACTCGCAACGCCTCGCATAACTCGTCGCAAAGCGCTCCGATCGCGTTGGCGAATTTCTCCGTCGGCGCCGCGGACGCGCGCGCGTACGGTCCCTTGCCCAACTTCTCTTGCGCAACCGGCTTCGCCGCGCGAACGAGACTCTTACGCGCAAACCAAATCGCCAGCCCCGTTAAAAAGCACGCGAGCGCGCCGAAGATCGCGATCCACGTTCCGCGTCCGGCGAGATTCGCCAGCGCCAAACACGCCGCGACGATCAGACTGAGCGCCGCTCCCGCGCCGACCAGGCGCGCGCGCAACGGAATCGGCGCGCGTTTCTCGTAGACGACCGGTTTTGACGCCTCCGCGCTAGGTTCCGACGACGAGTCGACGCGCCCCTTTACGCGTACGACGACCGCCGTAACGTTGTCGGGACCGCCGCGCAAATTCGCGAGATTAATCAGCGCCTCCGTCGCGTCGTTCGGAGGGAAAAGCTCCAGAATTTGCCCAAGTTCGTCGTCCTCGACGCGACCGGAAAGTCCGTCGCTGCAGAGCAAAAAGACGTCGCCCGGCGCCGTCGCGATCGGTCCCTCAATATCGACGACAAGCCCGTCGGTCGGACCGAGAGAGCGCGTAATGATGTTCTTCGGAATATTGTCGATCTGAAGCTGGCGATAGGCGGAATGGGAGGTCGGGTAGTATTTCATCTCCCAGACGAGACTGTGATCGAAGGTGAGCTGTTCGACGACGCGTTCGCGCGCGCGGTAGACGCGGCTGTCCCCGACGTGGCCGACGTACGCGCGTCCGTCTGTGAGAACGAGCGCGTCGCAGGTCGTGCCCATGTCGCGATAGGCGGGATCGCTTTCGCCGCAGGCGCGGATCGTTTCATGAGCTTCCATAACGGCGTCGCGCAAGGCGTCGGGCACGCTCTGATTGGTCCTTCTGTAGTACGAGTCGGAAGCGCAAGAGACCGCTAATCGACTTGCCTTTTCCCCCGCGACGTGCGCGCCCATGCCGTCGGCGACGATAAAGAGGGCGCCTTGTTCGCGTCGACGTTCTAGGTTGGCGTCCGGGGACGCGTAATACGAATCCTGATTAATCGTGCGCCGCATCCCGACGTCGGTACGCGCCGAGTAGTCGAGCATATCGAGCGGCCATTTGTCAGTTTGATCGTTCATCGCAACGTCCCAAAACGCTAAGAGTGTGCGGTTAGTTAAAGGTTTAAATTCTGAAAAAAGTCGCGGCGGCTTCGCAAATCTCGTCAAAATACCTCGCAAAGCACAGGTAATCCGCGACGAGCAACGAGCCGCCCAAAACAGCAAAGAAGAGCCAAAGCGCGGAGCGCCACGAACGCGACGACGGCGCCGTCGCTTTCAATTCCGCGTCGAGCGCGCGACCCAGTCGAGTCCAGCCGTTAGACGATTGATCGCGACCGATGCGCACAAGAGTCGCCGTGCGTCCGAGCGGCGAAACGTCGAGATAAAACTGCACGCCCAGACCAGGAAGATTCATAGCGGCGCCGCTCCAGCGCGCTTCGTCGTCCAACTGCAACGCCGTCTGCGTGAGCGTCTTGCGCAGCGCGTCCTGCGTCGTATTGTAGACGACGTAACGCTGAGAGAAACGCAAAGAGACCAAAAGCGCCGCAAAGAAATAGAGCGCCGCTATCCACCCCCAGACGCCCGCGCCCCACGCCCAAAGGGAATTCAACGTCGGCGCTATCTGACCGGGACCTATGAAGAACAACCCGGAAGTCGCCAACGCGAGCGCCATGCAGTCGCGCCGACCGCTAACGACGCGCGCGCGCCCGCCCGCGTGCAATCCGGCGATCGCAAGCAGGTAGAGCGCAAAGGGTAAACTGGCGACGACAAAATAAAAGGGCGTCATAAAAGTTTAATCCATCCTCGACATAACGAGCGCTTGGCTAAAAGTCGCGCGACGAAAACAAAGCGACAAGACTATTCTCCCGCTTCCGGCGCTTCGGGCAGGGACGATTCGTTCGTCTCTTCCAGGCTCGGCGCGGATTCTTCTGATTCGGCTTCGACCGTCTCGACGGCGGGCTGCGCGGGTTTTGTCGCAAACTTATCGTAGACGTTTTTCTTGAGCGAAATGAACGACCCGATGCACGCAAAAATCAACGCGGCGACGAGAATCACGTTGAAAATCGCGCGTTTCAAGCCTTTGCCCGTCGCGTCGCCGATATACCCCTTGTCGTTGTTCAACCAGAGGAAAATGAAGTACGCGATCGGCAACATAGTGAAACAAACCGCCGACGCCACGACCGGGAACCACATCGGCAAGCTAATCACGACGCCCAAAACGCCAATGCACGGCGTGAGCGCAAAGAGGCGGAAACGCTTCGCCGTCATCTTGCCGCCGATCATTTCGCAGAGCGTAAAACCGCACGCGACCATATGCGTCGAAATCGCGCCTCCGCACATCCCCATTAGACCGAGGCAGAAGATCAAACGACCGCCGGGAATCCCCTGAAACGCCGCCGCCGCGCCGAGCGGTTTAAGCTGCGTTTGTACGACGTCGACGCCCTCCGCGCCAGGATAGACGCCCGTTACCGTCATTGCGACTATGATCAGCGACGTCACGATCGTAAAGGGCAGGAACATCGTCATGCCGAGATCCCAGCGCGCAAGCTTCTTGTGCTCCTTGCCCCAGCCTTTAGCCAAGAGGGAATAAGGATACAGGAACGTCATATTGATCCCGACCGCCGCGCCGAGCATGCCGAGCGCTTGGAGATAAGTCGCGGAATCGACCATGCCCGTCTCGGGATTCTTCGGAAAACCGTAGTAACCCGTAAAGCCGCGCCAGATTTCAAGCCATTCGATATTCTTAAAGTTCAAAACGCACACGAGCGCAAAGAAGAAAATAACGAGCGCTATCATCGTGCGCAAGAAACGCTCGTAGATTTTAACGCCCTTCACGCCCTTGCCGTAACTGAAAACGACGAAAATATTCATCGCCAAAATCAGAAGACCAACGCAGAAGCTAACGACGTAGCCGACCGTCGTGATATTGACGTTAATTTCAATGCCCAACGGCGCGAGCGCGTTCGCCATCGATTGAATCCAACCCGGAGTCGCCGCGCCCTCGGCTACGCTAATCGAGAGACCGCCCATCGACGCCAAATCGCGACCGGCGCCCGCGAGCAACGCGTACTGCGGAAAATGCCAGATTACCGACGATAAAATCGTCCCCAACCCCCAGAGAAAAACGAGCGGCTTCCAGACGCGCTTGCCGAACGATTCGTAAGGACGCTCGCCTCGAGTAAGAACGACGTTCGAAAGCGCGCCTAGCATCATGACGCCAAAGAACATCGCCAGCGGCTGAACCCACAGAAGCTTGTAGCCAAAGGACGCGCCCGCAAGGACGGACGCCGTCGCGCTGCCGGCGCCAAGCGTCATTGCGCTTTGCAACAACCCCGGACCCGTGCGCTTAATATACCCCCAGGATCGTTTACCCAGCGGCAACGTTTCAAGCTCGCGCAACGCGTTCTGCTCGGCGGCTAACTTTTCGGGATCCCATTTCGGACTCATCGGCAGTCCGGCGTCGTCTTGCGCGACGGGGACGGTGTTCGGTTCTGTTGACATACGCATACCTTAATTTTAGTTCGGTAAAACGGGGGAGCGCGACGCTTATAATCCGTCGGGCGACGGAACGCCAAGGTAATTATAACGTTCGTCTCGGGGTCTTACAAGCGAGAAAGAATCTTTGACGCATATTTTTCTAATCAAAAAAATTCATTCAAAATCGCGCTGGGAACGACCGCGTTTTTTTTCAGAAAGCCGTTTTTTAGCGTCGAGTCGGCGCAGTACGGATCCGCGCGTCGGTTTCGTTGGAATGCGTTCCTTCGGCTTGGTTGCCGCGCGTTTGATCGCGTCGCGCAGTTTCGCGAGACACGCCGCCTTGTTCTTGGGCGCTTCGCGGTACTCCTGGTTATAGATCACGACTTCGTCCTCCGAAGTAACCCAAGACGGAAAGAGCGCGCGAAATCGCTCGACCGTCTCCGCGTCGAGGCGTCCGGACGTCAATTTCCAGCGCAGACGCGCTTTCGTCGCCGTTTTATTGACGTTCTGACCGCCGGGTCCGGCGCTGCGAACGTACGAAATTTTGATTTCGTCGAGGGGAATGGAAACGACGCCGGGCACGTCGAGGGTTGCGGATTCGCGTTCTTTGGCGCGCAGTTCGAGGTCCTCGTCGTGCGTTTCGCTCGGTTCTTTTCGTGGATTAGTCGGCATATTTCGTCTCAGTTCGCGGGCGCGCGGTAAAAAAGCCCTTGCGCGATTCGCTAAAATAGGCAATAATTATCGATCCAAGAGCGCGTCGTTCCGCGAGGGACGACGCGCCGGACGCTACGTTACATTATACCGTCCTAACATGGAGAATAAACATCATGGCTAAAGAAGTTGCCAATCCTGAAAATCAAACTCGTTCTCAACTCCAAGTCGACGATTCGAAGGTCGTCGCGTCCTACGCGAATTTCTGCCGCGTTACCGGCACGCCGGAAGAGCTCATCGTCGATTTCGGGCTCAACCCTCAACCGATGGGCGTTCCCACGGAACCGATTCCGGTCAATCAGCGCATCGTCGTGAATTTCTACACGGCGAAACGCCTGTATCACGCGCTCGGCATGACGTTGCAACGTCACGAAGCGGCGTTCGGACCGCTCGAAGTCGACGTGAACAAACGCGTTCACCGTCAATAGTGGTTAGGACGATCGCCAGCCGCGTCCCGCGCGACGCGGCGAGAGGTTCAAGATGAAAGTTTGCCCACTCTTTAGCGGCAGTTCTGGAAACGCGACGCTCGTCGCAAGCGGTTCCACGAGAGTTCTCGTCGACTGCGGCGTCTCGTGTTCCGCGCTGCAACGCGAACTCGCCAAGGTCGACGTCGAACTCCGCGACGTCGACGCCATTCTCATTACGCACGCTCACGACGACCACGTTAAAGGTCTCAACGTCGTCGCCAAACGGTGCGACGCGCCCGTCTACGCAAGCATTGGAACCTGGACCGAGCTGCAAAGTCGCGGAAAAGCGGAAAGCGTTGCAAAGAAGAACGCAAGAATATTCCACAGCCTCGACGCTTCCCCGCTCGTACTCGGCGACCTTCAAGCAAAGTACTTCTCCACGCCGCACGACGCCGACGACTCCGTCGGCTACGTGCTCGAGGACGACCACAGCTCCTTCGGCTTCGCTACCGATCTCGGACGCGTTACGCCCGCCGTGCGAAAGGCGCTGCTACAGTGCGACGTCGTCCTGCTGGAAGCGAATTACGACGAAAAGATGCTGGAATGCGGGCCTTATCCCTACCCGCTAAAACAGAGGATTAGGAGCCCGTACGGACACCTAAGCAACGTCGATTCTGGGAAATTTGCGGCGACGCTCGTCGAATCGGGCGTGGGACAGTTGTTTCTCGGACACCTTAGCGCGCACAACAATACGATCGAGCTCGCGTATAAGACGGTGGCGAAGGAACTAACTCAAGCGGGCGTGAATCCGAAATCCGATTGCGCCATATACATGACGCGGCGCATGGAAGCGAGCAGGACGCTCGAGTTTTAACGACAGGGAAAGCGGCCAAGGAGGAAGGAGCGCGTGGTTCTCAATCTAATCTATTTAGCGACGCTAGTCGCGGCGTTTCCGCTACTGCTGTATCGCTCGTTACGCCATAAGAAGTACCGCGAGGGCTGGGGCGCGAAGCTCCTTGGGCTCGTTCCCGACCTTCCGTCGCCGCCGGCCGGCGTGAAGCGAATATGGTTTCACGCGGTGAGCGTCGGGGAGGTGAATCTTCTTAAGACGCTAGTCGCGGAGTTGGACGCGTCCGGCGAGGGCTGGGAGTTCGTCGTCTCGTCGACGTCGAAGACGGGGTACGCGCTTGCCGTTAAGCTTTTCGCGGATCGCGTTCCCGTTTTCTATTGTCCGCTCGATTTCACCTGGTCGGTCAAACGCGCGCTGCGTCGCATTAAGCCGGACGCGCTCGCGCTCGTCGAGCTTGAAGTTTGGCCGAATCTCATTTGTCGCGCGCGACGCTATGGAGCGAAGGTCGTTATCGTAAACGGTCGCGTCGCCGACGGCTCGTTTCTATGGTATCGACGCGCGAAGAGATTCTTTGCGCGCGTCTTTGCTAGCGTGGACTTAGTCGTCGCGCAGGACGAGCTCGCCGCGTCTCGATTTCGTGAACTCGTGCCGGACCAGAGTCGCGTTCTCGTTTCCGGTTCCCTTAAATTCGACGGCGCCCAGACCGATCGCGACAACCCGGGAACGCGGCGTCTCGCGCAACTTGCCGGGATAACGGAGTCGGACGTCGTCTTTCTCTGCGGAAGCACGCAGGCGCCCGAAGAGGAAGCGGGACTCGACGTCTATCGTTCGCTGCGCGCGGACTACCCGAATCTGCGTCTCATTCTAGCGCCTCGTCATCCGGAACGTTTCGCCGAGGTCGCGCGTCTGCTCGACGCGTCGGAATTCGCATGGACGCGTCGTTCAACGCTAACGCTCGGCGATACGTGCGAACGCATCCTGCTCGTCGACGCGGTCGGCGAACTCGCCGCATGGTGGGGAACGGCGCAAATTGGATTCGTCGGAGGAAGCTGGGGCTCGCGCGGCGGCCAGAATATGCTCGAGCCCGCGGGCTACGGCGTCGCGGTCTCTTTCGGTCCCAATACGCAAAATTTCCGGACGATCGTGGAGTCGCTCCTTTCTGCGCGCGCGGCGGTCGTGGCGGCGAACCCAGAAGAAATGCGCGCGTTCGTGAAGCGCTGCCTCGCCGAGCCCGAATATCGCCGCGCGCTCGGTCTCGCGGCGCGTAATCTAACGCTGTCGAATCAGGGCGCGACCAAACGAACCGTCGACGCGATTGCGAGCGTCATGAAGGGCGATTCCGTCGTGTAATTCCTGGATTCCGTCTAATAGTCGTCTATTTCCTCCAAACTCTCCAATTTGACATATCCGTTAAATTCTACAGCAAAACGCGCAAAACGGCGACCTTTTCCCTAAAAAAACTTTTATACCGACTGAACAAAGTATAAACTATTCGATATAATTAATGGTCGAGTAACTTCGTCAAAATACGCAAAGTGGGCGCGCGACGATTAAGGTTGAATGCGCGCGTTCGCTTTGCAACGATCACCAACGCGTCGCGAGACGCGCGAAGGAAGAACTTTTACAACCGCGCGACTCAATACGGCGCGCGGCGAAATGAGGGACGTTCTGATGGCACGATTCGAGAATAACGGCAAACTGAATACGACGCGTTTCGGCAAACGACTATACGTCGTCTCGTGGGCGCTAGGCCTATGCGCGGCGTTGACCCCGATTGCTCTCGCCTTACAGGCGCCGCAAGATCCGCCTGCCCCCGCCCCGGAAGCGCCCGCCGCTCCCACCGACGAAGAAAAGAACGCCGCGCTCGAAAAGATCGGCGTTACTTCTACGGGTCAGATTCCCACGCCCTCCGACGATCCCGCCGCTGCGGCGAAGATGGTCGTCGATCTCAACAAGGCGCTCGCCAATCCTGATCCGAAAGAAGCGCCTAAGTCGGAAGCGATCAAAATTGAAGGCTACGACCCGCAAAGAAGCTATACGAGACTGCTCTACCCGAGCGTCGCGACTTATATCGGTCTCTCCGACGATCAGAATCGTCGCATTTCTGAAATCATCACCGAACGCTCCCAAAAACTCGCCGCCGCGCCCAAAGAAGAATGGACGGCGATCATCCAGGAAAATGAAAAACAGCTACAAGCCGTGCTCACGCCCGAACAAGACGAGCGATTTACGCGCGGAATCACGCAGAAGACGATCGTCATGCGTTTCAATAAGGAACGCTGGTCCAACGTGCTCAATTGGTTCGCGACGGAGCTGGGGTTGCAACTCATTATGAGCGCGCCGCCGCAGGGCACCTTTACGTACAACAGCAAAACGGCGTACGCGCCTAAAGACGCGCTCGATATTCTCAACGCCGACCTGAATTTCCGAGGCTACACGCTCTTCCGCTATAACAATATGCTCATCTTGCACGATCTCAAGACGAGCTCTATTCCATTGCAATATCTCCCCAAAATTGAACCGGAGGATCTGCCGAACCAAAGTCGATTCGATTACGTCGCTCTCACAATTCCGCTAGAACAGCGTAATTATAACGCCGTTCTCGAAACGATTCGTCCGTTCCGAGGTCAGTATTCCACCGTTCAACCGCTCTCCGGAAACGCTATGATGGTCGTCGACACCGTCAACGCGCTCCGCGAAATCTACGCCGCGGCGGAAGGCGTCTACAATCCCGACCCGCCCGCCGATCGGCCTATTCAAGGGCGTGGACCGCGTCCGGCGCCGGAAACTCCCGAATGGCGTCCTTACGAACTCGACTCCCTCGCATACGCGACTCTGCAAGAGCAAATTGACGTCTTCGCGCCTGGCGCGAAAGCGCTCTATAACCCTGAGTCGAACATCGTGCATTACTTGGCGCTTCCGAGTCTTCACAACGTTATCGAAGGGCTCGTCTCCAGAATGAAGGAAGGCGCCGATCCCGCGCGCGCCGCGATCGTTAAAACGTATTCGCTCGACCGCATCGCGCTGGCGACGAGCGCCGATCAGTGGATTATCGCGCGTCGACTCGGCGCGACCGCGCCAAGCGCCTTCGCAAGATTCGGCGTCGGCGCCTCCGAAGAGATCGTCTCGCAGGTCGTCGGCGCGCTCGAAAAACTCGTTCCGGACGCGCAAATTGAATACACCGAAGAAACCCGCACCCTGTTCGTTATCGCGACGGCGGCGGAACACGAACGCATTGCCGCCGTGCTCGACAGTATTGCCGCCGACTCGACGGAAAAGGAAGCGCCGGTCATTAAACTCTACGCGATTCCCAAGGCGGGACCCGGCGCGATTAGCACGACGATTATCAACCTGTTGCGCGTCGTCGCTCCTATGGCGCAACCGATCGATTCCGGCGACGGAAAATTGCTCGTAATCGGAACGCAAGCGGAACAAGATCAAATTGCCAAGGCGCTCGAACAGTACAAAGCGGAAGTCGAAAATCCCGACGAAGAGTTTACGCTCAAAGTTTACGTCATGACGACGCGACAGGTCGCGCGCTTTGCGCAAATCTACGCGCAAATCTCATCCACGCCCGAAATGCGCGGCGCCGTGCGCCTACCCGACCCCATTATCCCAACGCGATTCGCTATCTGGGGAAAACCCGCTCAACAGGCGCAAGTCGCCAAAATCGTCGACGAAATAGTCAACGCGGAAGCGTACGTCGACTCGCTCAAACCGCAAGGGCTCCCGGAACCGCAAGAGCCCGCGCCTGCGCCCGCCGAGCCTGCTCCGGCTCCCGCTGAACCCGCGCCCGCGCCTGCCGAGCCTGCTCCGGCTCCGGCTGAGCCCGCGCCCGCGCCTGCCGAGCCTGCTCCGGCTCCCGCTGAGCCCGCTCCGGCTCCCGCTGAACCCGCGCCCGCGCCTGCCGAGCCTGCTC
>CADCOO010000312.1 GCA_902803085.1 uncultured Planctomycetota bacterium | reverse complement strand
GCCCGACTCGCTCTTGAGCGTCATAGTCTTATCGACGACGAGGCATTCTTTCAGGCTATAAACGCCCTTAGCGAGAATGAGGGTTCCCTTTTGGGGCGTCGCGGCGACGGCGGCGACGAGGTCGTCTTGCGGGGTAATCGTTCGTTCTTGGACTGACATTTCGTTTTTCCTCGTTGGAACGAAGCTCGCGTTATTCGCGATCTTCCGGGATCGTAGTTTCTGTTTGAGTTGGATTTTGATTAATCGACGCGTTAAGATCATGCGAACAAGCGCGCAAGAAGGTCGAGACGAGCGCGCCGACGACGAAGTAAGCGAAGAAGAGCGCGAAATATCTCTCGATTACAAGCGCAAGGGGCGCGTCGTAATCGAAGTTCGCGAATGGAACGTTCGCCGTAAGGTAATCGGCGATTCCTTGACGGTAGAATTCGTATCCGCCCTGCAGGAGGAGCGCCGTCGACGTCATAATAACGAGCGCGCGCAACGTCGGCCGACCGTTAAGTTTGCGCGTCAGCATGAGCCAATGGTCGCCCGCATGGAGACCGACGAGCAGGAGGATCCACGCGCCGATCGGAAGATGAAGATCGCGCGCGCTTGACGAGACGGAGAGTTCCGGGAGGAACGTAAGAAGCTCGCCTGAAATAACGACGCCCGATAAGAATTGCGCCAAAAACGCCGACGCCAAAGCGACGACGAGCGCGATCCGATACGCGCGAATCGGCGTGTAAATCCCGCTAAAGAGGGTCTTAAACCAACGCCGATTGACGTAAACGTGAATCAAAACGAGCGCAAAAAGCGCGACGCCGGAAAGCTCGTGCAATAGCGGCGGCAAGAGTCCGTACGGCATGAGAACGAGCGTTAAAACGGCGAGCGCCGCGTCGAGCGCGAGGCGTTTCTTAAAGGACCTCATATTTCGATTGATACCCCCTCGGAATGGAGACTACTTGCTCTGACTCTGTTCGACGGCGCGCGCAATCGCAGAAATCGCGTTCAAGGAACGAGGATACCCGATATACGGCAGACATTGCTCCACAATCTGCCTCAGGAACGCCGCGTTATTGCCGACCCGCATATTCCCGAGCGCGTGTCCAATAAGTTGCGGTTCGCATCCGCCTTGCGCCGAAATAATACAAAACGTGATCATTTCACGTTGTCGGTCGTCGAGCCCGCCGCGCGTGTAGTAGTCGCCAAAGCAGTTGCCCGCGAGCCAGTAGTTAATATTCTTGAGCCCAGTAGGCGCGTTCTTCCAGAACTCGCGCATCTGCTCCCCGAAGTATTCGATCTGAACTTGATTTCCTTTAGCGACGCGATCGTCGGGCGACGTCGTCCCTTGCGGTTCGAGCGGCAATTTAACGCCGCGCGCTTCGAGAACGGCGTTCGTCGCTTTCAAGAACGGCAAGACGCGTCCGAATCCGAGATACGCCGTCGACTGATAGACGAGTTCCTTCGCCTCGATCGGCGTAACGCCCGCGTTGAGCGCCGCCGGTAGCACGAGCTGGAACGCGTCGAGCCCCTGACTGCCGACGATAGTCGCCAGAATAGCGAGAAAGCGCGTTTTATCGTTAATCGGCGCTTGGCCCTCTTCCACGGACGCGTTAACGACCTCGTCGAAGGCAAAGGAGTCGAAGAACTCGTAGAATTCCGGATCAGTCTTTTCAAGTTGGGAGAAATCAATTCCTAACAGCTTTTCACGATAGCGTTTGGAGAAATCTGACATAGCACAGCTCCGTTACGATTGGACGTCGTCTTTATTGCAGCGCGTTATACGCTTCGTCTGACACAGGTTCGAGCCACTCCGTAGATCCGTTTTCTCCCGGGACCTCGATGGCGATATGCGAGAACCATTTGTCTTTTTTCGCGCCGTGCCAATGCTTGACGTTGGCGGGGATGTAAACGGTAACGCCCGGCTTGAGTTCGACAGGCGCTTCGCCTTCCGCTTGGTACCATCCTTCTCCCGCCGTGCATACGAGGATTTGTCCGCCGTCTTTGCTGGCATGGTGGATATGCCAGTTATTGCGGCATCTGGGTTCGAACGTAACGTTAAAGAGTTGCAGCGGCGACTCTTTAGGGGTTAGTTGCTTGAGAAATGAGTCGCCGATAAAGTACTGTGCGAAGGCGGCGTTGAAATTGCCTTGTCCGAAGACGTTCTCTTTGTCGAACGCTTCTTTTTGGGGGTCGATTGAGTCGATTGCGCTAGTTTCTTTCACAGCTTTCACCTCGGACGTTTTTTTAGAGACTTTTGGAACCTTAATATTTTCGAGCCATTTAGAGACTTCGGCGGCGACCTTTTTCGGATCCTTTTGCGCGTCTTTACCTGTCATTGCGAACCCTTTGGTTACTTTACCCTTAGGGCAGGCTTTGGCGAGTTTCTTATCGAAGCCGGAGAGGCCGGAACCTTCGTGCGTGCAGAAGGGCGCGAGCGTTTTGCCGGCGAGGTCGTTCTTTTCGAAGAACGAATACATAATCATAGGCCAGTCGCCCCACCATACGGGCGCGCCGACGAAAACGACGTCGTAGTTTTTGAGATTGGGAACGGGACCGACGTATTCCGGTCGTTCCTTTTTACGCTGCTCGGTTTTAGCGTAGTCGGTGAGATCGTCGTACTTTTTCGGGTAGACGTCCTTCTTGGGCTTGATTTCAAAGAGGTCGGCGCCGGTTTGTTTCGCGATTTCTTCGGCGACGAACGCCGTATTGCCCTTTTTAACTACCCCGACGTTGTATTGCTCGCCCGCGCGCGAGAAATATACGACGAGAACTTTGCTCTGGCCGGCAACGGCTACGGGCGGCTGTTGCGGGTCCTCCGCACGACTGCATGCGCACGACAAAAGAAGTAGCGCGTTCGTTAAGAGCGCGACGATTGTTTTTGTTGTTTTCATTTTGGACTTCCTATTTCACGGAGTTCTCACGAGCCGTCCGACGTGATTGCCGGACGGTTCGCGAGAAGTTGGACGACGATATTCCCAATTACTTCTTACTTGCGTAATAGAGAATAAAGGAGAACATATCGACCGCTTCCTCGACGATCTTTGCCGTCGGCTTGCCGGCGCCGTGCCCCGCCTTCGACTCAATTCGAATAATAATCGGCGAGCTGGGATCGGCGAGCTCTTGGAGCGTGGCGCCGAACTTCATGGAGTGAGCCGGCACGACGCGATCGTCGTGATCAGAGGTCATGACCATCGTGGCGGGGTATTTGACGCCCTTTTTGACGTTATGGAGCGGCGAATACCCGAGGAGGTACTTGAACATTTCCTCGCTCTCTTCGCTCGTGCCGTAGTCGGTCGCCCAAGCCCAACCGATCGTGAACTTGTGATAGCGTAGCATATCGAGCACGCCGACTTGTGGAACGGCGGCGGCGAAGAGGTCGGGACGTTGCGTGAGCGCGGCGCCGACGAGAAGCCCGCCGTTGGAGCCGCCGTTAATCGCGAGCGTTTCCGGAGACGCGTACTTCTCCTTAATGAGAAATTCCGCCGCCGAAATGAAGTCGTCGAAGACGTTCTGCTTATTGAGCTTCGTACCCGCCTGGTGCCAATCTTCTCCGTATTCTCCGCCGCCGCGCAGAATGGCGACCGCGTAGATTCCGCCGCGATCGAGGAACGGAATGCGCGTCGGCTTAAAGCCGGGCGTCATGTTAATATTGAAACCTCCGTAGCCGTAGAGGATCGTCGTGTTCGCGCCGTCCTTCTTCATGCCCTTCTTGTACGTAATAAAGATTGGCGCTTTCGTGCCGTCTTTGCTCTCGTACCAGAGACGTTCGGTTGCGTAGTCTTCGGAATTAAAGCCCGCGTCCGGACGCCAGTAGAGTTCCGACTCGTTCGTTTCGAGATCTAGGCGATAGATCGTCGACGGATAGACGAAGGAAGTGAAGGAGTAGAAGAGGTCGTTGTTTCCCTTCTTGCCGGAGATTCCGACGACGCCGAGTCCCGGTAGTTTGAGTTCGTTGAGCTTGGCGCCTTGCATGTCGTAGAAGACGCACTCGTCCGCGGCGTCGCGGAGATATTTGGCGAGGAGTTTATCGCCGACGGCGTATACGGTCTGAAGGAGGTTCTCCTGTTCCGGGAGGACGTCTTTCCAATGCTCCGGCGTCGGATTGGCGGCGTCGCAGAGGACGAGGCGACGATTCGACGCCTTATAGTCGGTAATGAGATAGAACTGATCTCCTTGCGTCGTAACGACGGAGGTTTCGGAATCGAAGTCCGGATACAGCGTCGTGAAGGTCGTCTTACCGAGCGACTCCTGATCGGTTAGTTTCGCAAAGAGAACTTTCTGACCGTAGGTCGATTCGTTCTGATAGACGAAGAGCCAGGTTTCGTCGTCGTCGACGACGGCGACGCAGTTGCGGGACGCATTTTCGCGATCTTCAAAGACGAGAACGTCCTTCTCTTGCGGATCGCCGAGTTTATGGTAGTAGATCTTCTGGTATTCGTTCTTTGCCGTTAGCTCCTGACCCTTTGGGGGCGCGTCGTATCGACTATAGAAGAAGCCGTCGCGATACCATGCGATATTAGTAAACTTCGCCCAGTGGATTTCGTCGGTTAGTCGCTCTTTGGTCGCGATCTCCATAACGAAGATATCGCGCCAGTCGGATCCGCTCGTCGAGGTCGCGAACGCGGCGTATTTGCCGTCTTTGGAGACCTCCATATCGGAGAGCGCGACGGTGCCGTCGTCGGAGAGCGTGTTCGGATCAAAGAGGAGCGTCTCTTCGCCGTCGAGGCTTTCTTTGTAATATTGAACGGACTGATTCTGGAGTCCGGAATTCTTCGAGAAGAAATAGCGATCGCCGCGTTTCCATGGAATTCCTTGTTTCGCGTAATCGTAGCGTTCGGTCATTTCCTTACGGAGCTGATCGCGAAAAGGAATCTGGTCGAGCACGGATTTTGTGAGCGCGTTTTCCTCTTCGATCCATTTTTGGAGTTCCGGGGTTTTTTCGACTTCCATCCAGCGATATGGATCGGCGACGGTCGTGCCGAAATATTCGTCGACCTGATCGCATTTTTCCGGTTTCGGATACTTGAGATTCTGTTGCGCGTTCGTATTCGCGCAGAACGAAATGGTCATAATAGCGGCGAACGCGAGCGAAGTCGCGCGTAGAAG
>CADCOO010000311.1 GCA_902803085.1 uncultured Planctomycetota bacterium | reverse complement strand
GAACGTTTTTATCCCAAGATCGTTCTGATCGACCCCGAGGGCAAGGTCGTTGCGACGAATTTGACGACGCAAGACTTTGAAGAGGAACTTAAGAAACTATATCCCAATGTTGATTGAGGTTGTGGTATTTGCGCGGCGTCGCCGATTGTCGCGCTTTATAAAAGTCATCGGCGGGCTCGTATTGGCAGCGTGTTCGCCATTGGCAACTCGATATTCTATTATTCCAAAGGCAGGGATTCAAAAGTAGTCGCCGAATACGTACTTAAATAGACGCTTATGAGATTTTATGATAAACCTAGCTTTCGCGCGCGCAAACGATCGTCGTCAACCTATTATTCAGGAGAAGAATATGTCCTTCAATAAGTTGCTATATTGCGTCGTTCTAAGCCTTGCGACGCTGGTTGCGACAACCGGAGTCGCGCGCAGTCAATTCGACATAGCGCCTCGTAAGATATCGCGCGAGTTGAACGCGTCCATGGAAGCTGAGAGAAAGTTGGATTATAGCTACAAGTATCCTTGCGAGTTGCTCCATGACTACCATTGGAATATCGAACCGGGCAAGGACCTTAAGTATTACGACGAAAACGCGGCGGCTCTGAAAGCGTTGTTCAATAGATTGTCGTCGCCGATAATGAGACGCGATACGTCCGGAACGGGGATCTTTTCCAAGGAGTTGCGCGAATCGCCGGTTTTCAAAATGTCGCGCGAGGAGTGGAACGCGTTTGCCGACGTCTTCTGGGCTAAATATAACGAGACCTTTGCGCCCCACTTTAAGCGCTTTATCTACGACGAGACGCTTTCGGCCGAGGATTCCGACCGCGCGTTGGAGCTTTATCTCGGCGCGTGGTCGTCCCGCGACGGTTACGACGAACTGGTCGAGCTTCGTGACCGGGAAGCCAAAACGTTGAGACAGACTCGCGCTTTGGGTAACGAAGACGCGATCGCCAGAGCTACGTTTCGGCTTACGACGATCGATCAACGCGCGTTCAATTTCTACGGGCGTTTCCACGACGTCGAGCTTCTCCTCGATTCAGGCAAACTTGAAAGTTGCGACGAGAAAACGAAAGAGGGGGCGCGCAAGTTCGCCGAACTCCTTGAACGCGCGTTGCCAGACAATCAGCGTCTCATACTCGACTGCGACTCCCTCTATTCCTTTTTAGCTCGGTTTGTCGATCGCGAATTTGCCTTACAGTTTCGAGAGAGAATCGTTCCGCTCGTCGATAAGGAATACGCAACAAGTTTTGTTAACCGAACGTACGCGCATCCGTCTATGGAGCGTCGTCTCTATCTACTCGAGCCGATTTGTCCCTTTAACGAGTCGATTCTCGACTTCCCAATGGACGAAACGCGCGATTTCTATGAGCAGAAGAAGAACGAGATTGCGCGCGAACTGCGCTTTGTCCAAAGAAGCGCGTGCTCGACGGAAGACCTTGAAGAGGTCCAGCGCAAGATTCAGCATGCGAATAATAAGATTGCGCTCTTCGAAGCTATGGGGCAGGAGAATCCTCGCGTCTTCGATTACGCTATGGAGCTGTTGCCCGTCGACGCGTTTGCGCTCGAGCCGAACGATTACGAGAACCTTCAAAAGCGCCTTGACGAAGAGGTCAAAAAGCCGCTGGACGGAATCGACGAGCATTTCGTGCTCGTCGCGCGTCTTGCGGCGCTCGCACGAGACTTTTACGACGCGCTCGACCAGGGAGACGAACAGATCCGCGCGGCCGGGGACAAGATTATCGCGCGCGCCGTTAAGAGCGACGGCGTTGCGAAGAAGGTCGTCGGCTTTGGCCAAGAGCTCGAGAAACGCGATCCGAAACTTGCCAAAGAGTTTATCGATAAAGCATGCCAGACCTTTTTTGACGCTCGCGCGGTTTCCGAGAAAACGCTCCAGGATTGCGTTCGCTATTCCCAAGAGCTCGATGAAAAGATTCAATAGCGTAGCTTACGATCATACGTTACGCTGAGAGGAGGGAATATGTCTTGGAAGAAACTTCTAAGTTGCGCGACGCTATATTTCGCGACGTTTGTCGGAGTTGCTTGCTGTCAGGACGACGTTGTAAGTCTGGACGTTCCGAGCGACGTTGTGCGTGGAGTAAGCGCCTTTTCAGAAACGTTAGGGAAGTTGGATTATCATTACCAGTATCCCTGCGAATTGCTTCATGATTATCATTGGGACGTCGAGCCTGGTAGAGACTTCCTATATTACTACGAGTATGCGGCGACACTTCGAATCTTATTTGTAAATTTGTCGAGACCTATTATATTGCGCGAAAAGGGTTTTCTTTACGATCCAATGCCAGCATATAATAGCGCGCCAAAGGAATCAACGTTTCCGAAAGAAGTTATGGAATCGCCCGTTTTCAAAATGTCGACCTCTGCTTGGGACGCTTTTAGCGCTCGCTTCTATGAAAAGTACGACGAAACGTTTACTTCTCATTTTAAACGCTTTGCCTATGACGAAACGCTCCCGTTTGAGGATTCTAATTGCGCGTTGTCTCTTTACTTAGGATCCATATCGCCGCGCGTTGATTGCGCCGAATTTTTGGCGATTCACGAACGCGAAACGGAGCGTTTAGCGAACGCGCGCGTCTCGGGAAACGCCGATGAAATACGGAACGCCGAACGTCGCTTAACGATCGTCGATCGTCACGCGTCTATCTTTCAATCGCGTTTAGAACGCGTTAAAACCCTTTTCGAGCAGGGCGCGATCAAAGAATGCGACGCGGACGCGAAAGAAGAAGCGCGCCAATATGCCGCTCTACTCGTTCATTTATTGCCGGGCGATCAACTTCTCTTTCCGTTGTGCGACGCGTTCCACTGTTTTTTAGGTCGATACGTTGACGTCGAACTCGCCGCCGATTTTCGAGAACGCGTCTTAGAATTGACGAACAAAGAGGAAATTCTGACGCTCTTTTCCAACGGCGAGCTAAGCGACCGGGGCCGATCTCTAGCGAAGCCAGAATTTCTTGACGAGTATTTTACGCGTTATTATGGTCGCGTTCCTTTCGATCCCGAACGTCAGTTTGGACTCTTCCAACCGGTTTGTCGCTTTGACGAATCGATTTTAGAGATTTCGATGGACGAATCCGTCGACTATTATCGTCAGAAGAGTGACGTAATTTACGCGGAATTCTACTATTTCAAAAGGAGCGCTTGTCCGTTCCAGAAATATGAGGAGATCCAACGAAAGGTTCTGTCTACGAATAGAAAGATTATGCTCCTCGTAGCAATGGATGGGAAATCATATCGCGAGTTCGAGAGCTTCCTGAGATTTCTGCCGCTCGAAACGTTAAAACTTGAGCCGGAGGACTACGACTCCTTCCAAGTGCGTTGCGAGGAAGAGACAAAGAAGCCTCTTATTGAAATTGACGAAGAGATCGTTTTGGTTGCCCGCGTCTTGCGGCTTGTTCGCGAGTTCTTCGACGTGCTTGACGAAGGGAACTCACAAATTCGCGAGGTTGAAGATAGAATCGTCGCTCGCGCCGTTAAGAGCGACGCCGTCGCCTATATGGTCGCTAACTTTGGTCGAGAGCTTGAGAAACGCGATCCGAAACTCGCCCAAGAGTTCATGGAGAGGGCGTGTCAGCGCCTCCTAGACGATCCGTCCGTCCCTAGGGACGCGCTCCAGGAGTGCGTCCGCTATTCCCAAGAGCTCGAGGAAAAGATTCTATAGGAGTTAAGGTTGACGACTGAAGGAAGCGGCGATTCGGGGTATTGCCGAGAGTTGTTTCTTTGACATGCTGTCGCGCGTTCGTCGGAGAAGACGCGGCGCCCAGCGCGTTTCAACGACGCGATATCTCGATTGTTTTCGAGACGACTGAGATAGTCGTCCGACGTTTAGATTTTGACGTCTCCTATAAGCGCGGCGTTCTTATTCCGAGTTGGAGGCATATCCCGGAATATAAAATTCTATATTCCGAGTTAGAGGCGTAACTCGGAATATGGCCCCAAAAGTGGGGGCTCTTACTTGTAATTGACCAGAATAATCGTTATAATCGACCGCAGGCGCTCTTACTGAAGGACGGAACGCGTTAGCCGTGATTCACGGCGTCACAGCATTAGGGAAAAACAATGACATTTTCAAAGTTCTTTATTGTAGCGATTGCGAGCGTCGCGGCGGCTTGCTCGTCGTTCGCTATGGCGCAGTCGACGCTCAAGCCGACGAATCTCCGTTGCGAGTACTCGACGAATCCGCTTGGAATCGACGCGAAGGCGCCGCGTTTGAGTTGGATTCTCGAAAACGTTGAAAAGACCGACAAGCTCAGTCAACGTCAGACGGCGTATTGCGTCAAGGTCGACGCTACGCGCGCCGACGCCGACGCCGGACGCGGCAAAGTGTGGAATTCCGGTTGGGTGAAATCGAGCGAATCCGCGCAAATCGTCTACGACGGTCAGCCGCTCGTTTCCGACTCCTCTTACTTCTGGACCGTGCAGATTAAGGATCAAGACGACGCCGAAAGCGTTCGGTCCGACGTCGCGACTTGGACGACCGGGCTTTTCGATCAGAAGGAATGGTCCGCCAAGTGGATTGGAACCGGAATTATGCCGGAAGGGGAGACCAACCCCGCCAAAATGACGGCGCGCGATCCAAAGACGGGACTTTGCAACGATCCTTGGCTCCGCAAGACGTTCGATCTGAAATCGAAACCGGCTCGCGCGATTCTCTTTGTCGCGAGCGTCGGATACTGCGACGTCTTTGTGAACGGCGAGAAGGTCGATCCGGACTCCGTTCTCGCTCCGAACGTAACGAATCACAAGTATCGAGCCCGCTATATTGCCTACGATATCGCGCCGCTTCTTAAGGACGGCAAAAACGTCCTGGCGTTCTGGCTTGGCGCGGGCTGGGCGGTGTACGGCGAATACGCGACCGCCAATCGTCCGCAAACGCCGATCGTGCTTGCGCAGACCGATATCGTCGACGCGCAGGGCGCGAAAACACGCGTTCAGACGGACGCGAGCTGGAAAGTCGGAACGAGTCCGATTAGTCGGTGCGGCGGCTGGACCTTTGGTAATTTCGGCGGCGAGCATTACGACGCGAACCTTGAAAATCCCGACTGGAATAAGGTCGACTTCGACGATTCCGCGTGGGCGACGGCGACGGAATTCGAACCGAAGCTGGAAGTTACCGCTCAGACGACCCCGATTAATATTCTTGGCGCGCCGATCAAGCCGGTTGGAATTGAGAAACGCGGAGACGACGTCTGGCGCGTCGAT
>CADCOO010000310.1 GCA_902803085.1 uncultured Planctomycetota bacterium | reverse complement strand
GCGACTCATTCAGTTTTATCTTCAGACGAAAGGTAAGAAACGCGGGTACGATCCCGACGGGGAAGGTGAGAAGAAGCCGGTCGTCGCATTGCTATCGGCGGATGAGATGGAGTATTGACGGGGGAAAGAATTTTCTAGCGGCGTTTCGTTATATCTCGTTGCGTATGGTTGGGGGAGTTTATTGGGCGGTTTCCAATTGCAATTGCATTTGTGTAATGTAGCGACCAACGGGAGCGGGCGTTCGCCAACCGCGCGGCTAGCGCGAAACGCCAACCCGTGCTCCGGGGCAACATGCGTTTGGCATGGCTTTTTTGATATTCTTCGCTATCCCTTCTTTTTAACGTCCCTTTTGGCGCGTTTGTTTTTTTCCGGCTTTGGGCGTTGCGGTATTAGCTCGTCGACGGTAAAGCCCTGCCGACCGCCGTCTTCAAATTCGACGACGACGCGCTGCGCCAACAACTCTTGCGCAATGACGCGTCCTCGGCCGCTCGGGGTTGAAACGACGCGTCCAATCGCGGGCGTCGTCTCTTGCAACTCGTGATAGTAGTCGTATTCAAATCGTAGGCAGCATTTCAATCTTCCGCAGCGTCCGGAGACCTTCGTCGGGTCGAGCGTCGCCTTCTGTAATTTCGCCATCTTCATCGAGACGGGCGGCATGACCGCAAGAAAGGAATTACAGCATACCTCGCGCCCGCAGTCTCCTGCGTCGGCGAGTAATTTCGTTTCGTCGCGCACGCCAATCTGCCGCATTTCAACGCGCGTCTGGAACTCGGCGGCAAGCGCGCGTACGAGCTCGCGAAAGTCGACGCGTCCGTCCGCGACGTAATAGACGACGACGCGCTCGCCGCCCAAAATTCTCTCAACGCGGACAAGCTGCATGTCGATCTTCATGCGCGTAATGATCTTCTGACAGCGCGCGAAATCAGGACGCTCCAGCGTGCGATTGCGTTCGACGACGTCGAAATCCTTGTGATTCGCGCGCCGGACAAAGGAGAGGCGGTCCTTGCCAAGATTGGTAAGCGCCGCGAGCTCCTCCTGCTCTACCGCGCGCAGTATGGTCGCAAGCTCCTGCCCTCGAGGACTCTTAACGACGACGCGCGCGCCGTGAAAGAACGTCGTCTTTTCTGTGTCGCGCACTTCGGCGACCCCGAGCGCGCGCATGGCGCCGTAGCGAACGATGTAGTATTTCATAACGGATCCGTAATTCAACGGCTCGCAAAGCGATTGCGTCGTAAAGTTCGACGCCGCGCGCGCGGCGGCGGCGCGGCGTCGAGTCGTTAGCATGGTAGGCGGATCAGACCGCGATTAGAGTTCGTCGATCGGATCGTAACCGTTCTGATAGACCGGCTTGACGAGATCGGCGACGCCGGGCGTCTTGAGCTGATCGAGGTTCGTTACCTTGAGATTCTTGGCGTCCCATTCGACCTTCTCGCCCTGACCGTCGGCGGCGGTCCAGATCGAGAGATTCCCGAGTAGAATCGTCTCGGTGAGCGGTCCCGCGTGGTTCGGGAAGTTCGACCAGCAGATCTCCGGCTTGCCCTCCCAAATCGCGGTGAACCACTCGTACTTGTGCCGCGCGTCGCCGCCGTTCCCCTTTTCGTCGATCGGGGCGATAACGAATTCCGTCTGGTCTTCCGGAATGCGGTCGAGGCGCTTGCCGCCTTCCGCGCGGAAGTCGCCGCCGAGTCCGGCGCCCTTCGAGCCGACCACGAAGCATCCGCCGCCGCCGTCCACGTGCTCGAACCCGTACTTGCCCGTCAGTTCCGACGGCGGAACCTGCGACGCGTCGTACCATACGAACTTAATGGGACCGCGCCAGTCGTTTGCCGGGAATTCAAAGGTCGTCGTCGAGCTCGCCGGGAAGGAGTCGAAGTCGTGCCCGGAACTGGTCGCGACGACGCTCGTCGGATTGCGAAGATCGACGCCCTTAAAGATCATATTGACGTTGTGGCACGCCATGTCGCCGAGCGCGCCGGTGCCGAAATCCCACCATCCGCGCCACGCGAAACTGTGATAGACGCCTGGCCAGAAGTCGCGTTTCGGGGCGACGCCGAGCCACGCGTCCCAGTCGACCCTCTTGAGCGCTTCTTCGATTTGCTTTTTCTTTTCCGCGATGAGTTCTTCCTTGACTTCGGGGTCGTCGTCGCTCGCGTTCGTCTGCTCGATGAATTTGTCGAGCGTCATCGTGCGATCTTTCCCCTGCGGCCAGATCGGTCGGTTCGTCCAGACGTGAACTTCGGAGACCTCGCCGACGACGCCCGCGCGATATTGCGCGGCGGTCTTACGGAGATCGTCTTCCACGCTGCCCTGGTTACCCATCTGTGTGCAGACGCCGTACTTCTTAGCGAGTTCGCCGAGGAGACGCGCTTCGTAGATCGTGCGCGTGAGCGGCTTCTGCGTATAGACGTGCTTGCCCAGCTTGATCGCCGCCGACGTTATGATCGAGTGCATGTGGTCCGGCGTGCTGATCGTCGCCGCGTCGAACTTATCGCCCATTTGGTCGAAGAGCTCGCGGTAGTCGACGAACGTTTTCGCGTCTGGAAATTCCTTCTTTTTGCTTTCCAGCGTATTGTAGTCGACGTCGCAGAGCGCGACTACCTTGCCGTAGTAGCCCGCCTGCGTAATGTCGCCCCCGCCCTTGCCGCCGACGCCAATTCCCGCGACGGCTACGTCTTGCAGCGCCGACGCGCGCGCCTGCTTGCGAAAGTTCCCGGACGAGACGAGAAAACCGGCGCCCGCTACTGCGGACGTCTTAATGAAATCGCGACGTGTTGCCTTCATAGAGGTAGCTCCTACACAATAGAGTTGAATGATTGCCGACGCGATCGCGTTCGACCGCGCTCCTCTATTGTGCCGTTTTTGCACAGAAAAATCAAGACGAAGGTCGCGCCGCGACAAATTTTTAACGCGTTTTGATCTGAAAGACTGCGTTTGCGCGTCTGCCGCGCGTGAAAAAAAAGCGACGTCGCGCTGACCAACGCGACGTCGCCGGGAGAGTTTTCTATGAAAATGCTATATTGAGTAAGAAACGCGCGCTCGCGTTTCACAACGATTCAGTTTTGAATTAGGGTTGCTAGTAACGGAACAGGACGGTCGCCGCAGCGACTGTCAACGTCAAAGTCCCAACCTTCCGCTTGGGGTTAAGAATGAACGTTTGTCGGTTTATTCGGGTTATGTTCCATAGGCGCTCCTTTGACGTAGGTCTCAAGAGTTTCGGACGCGACCCGCCCTAAAGGTTAAGCGATACGCTTTCGTTTTGCCGTTGCCGCGATTTTCCGCTTCCATATCTTACAAGCGCGCTAGAGCAAGGCGTCTCTTGGGCGAAGAGTTTTAATTGGTTTTGCGTTTGCGATCGCTTTCGCTTAACGACTCTTTAGAGGCGTCTGGGTCCGGTTAGTTCCCAAAAATTTTTTTGACTTCTTTCTTCCCGTCGCCGCCGCCGTAACAAGGACCGCGCGGCGCGTTGCGGCGTCGCGCGGCTTGGATCAGCCGGAGATGCGATCAT
>CADCOO010000309.1 GCA_902803085.1 uncultured Planctomycetota bacterium | reverse complement strand
AGGAAATCGTCGTCGAAGTGAGCGATTTTAGCGGTCTCCTGCATCATTTGCGACTCGGCGATCCAGAGCGCGGTACGCGCGACGGTTACGGCGAAGTCGTTAATTTCTATCCCGTAAAACTGCTCGATCGAGACCTGAATCGGGTCCATAACGACGCCGAAGACTCCCTGCTCCTGAAAAATGATCGAAAGCGCTTCATTTTCCAGTCGACGAAGAGACAGGTATGTTTCGGTGAGGAAATTGCCGCTTCCGCAGGCGGGATCGAGGAATTTGAGAGACGCCAGTTTCGTCTGAAACTCTTTCGCGCGCTTAATACGGGTCTTTTGAACGGGCTCTTTCTGAATCTCGGCGAGTTCGTTCGTGAGTTCGTTGAGAAAGAGGGGGTCGATTACCTTGTGAATATTCTCGACGGAAGTGTAATGCATGCCGCCTGCGTGGCGCGTTTCCGGATTGAGGGTGCTTTCAAAGACGGCGCCGAAGATCGTCGGGCTAATCTGACTCCAATCGAAATCGTCGCTCGCTTTGGAGAGAATGACTTTGCGAATCTCGGGCGTGAAGAGGGGGATTTCGACGTTTTCGTCGGCGAAGAGCCCGCCGTTGACGTAGGGAAACGCGGCGAGCTCTGGCGTAAGATAGGGATCGCGATCTTCCGGCCGCTCGTCGAGGACCTGAAAGAGATTGATCAACGCGTTTCGGAATTCGCTGGCGTCGTACTTAGCCATGTAATCATGGAACATATTCTTTTTGCCGAAGACTCCGGCGTCCTCGGCGTAGAGGCAGAAGACGAGTCGAACGCAGAGCATATTGAGACTGCGCAGGCTCATGGGATCGGTCGGATCTTTATACTGCTTAATGAGCAGATCGTAGATCACGCCGACGAGATCGCCCGCCTTGATCGAAAGCTCCATCTCCTTACGAAGCAGCTCGCCTTTGGGATCGACGAGGAACTGGAGTCGATAGTACTCCTTGCCGAGGTTCTTGAGAAGAATCGTCTCCGGCGCGTCGTGCGGACGCTTCATGTCGTGAATATTGAAGGACTCGAAATTACAGGTTACGATCCAGCGCGTCTTTTCGTCGTACGACATATTGTCCGCGTACCGCTTCGCCTGCTTGTAGGGAGTGAGAAACGACCCGTCCGACTGCTTGCTCGGGAGCGCGAGATCGATTCCAAGCGACTTCTGCTCAATGAGAACTTCCGTCGACGGAATATAGGCGTCGATAAAACTCACGTGATCGAGTTGAACTTTGCGCTCGAATTCAATGATTGTTTCCGGCTTCTCGACCCCAAAGACGTCGCGTAAGAGCGTCGTCCAGAAAAGGTGCGTTTGACTCTTCTCGTTCCCCTTGCCCTGCCACTCTTGCGCGAATTTTTCCGCCGCCGCACGCTGTTCTTGATCCGTCATTCTTTTCTCATTCTCTTACGTTGCCTCGACCAAACGCCGATCGACTCTGCGTTACGAATAGGTCGCGATTATTCAAGGAAGCGAAAGGAGAGTGTCAGACGTCGGAAATTACCGAATTAAAAATAATTTTTGTACGTCCAAAAACCATAGTTTTCGGATATCGTAAAAATACGCATTTTTATCTTTTTTAAGAATAGAAAATGCCAAAAAGTGGCGTGATTTCATTGAAAATCATCCATATTTTGTTAAAATGCGGGGAGGGAGCGTTTCGAGTCTAGAAATGCCGAAAACTATACTTTTCGGCTCAGTCATTCGTCCCCCTCCCCCCGACTTTCGGTTCTCCGGTCTCTATCCGCCAATCGCGTCGTTTTCATGGATAAATGCTTTCACTCGACGTCGGAAAGTCGTCGTCGGCATTTTACAAGCCTGCGCCGCTTATGCGACGGTAATAATCCCGGCGCGACGCCGCGCGGCGTCAATCCCCTCCCGCTGACGCTAGAGAATGACGGCGCGCTCGTTTTCAGCAACGAAAGAGAGAATCTGGAACGCGGCGTCCCCCTTCGGAGACAATTTGATACAATCACACGAAGAATCCAAATGAACCCAACCGGACCCCCGCCGGGTTCCTCGTTTGTTTGCGTAGAAAATGGACAAAAAAACAGCGTCTCCTCCGAGGAAGAGACGCTGACGCTGTGAGGCGACGGCGCCGGGACGATGGATCGGAATGAGGACGATCACATATTCCAGCCTGCTGAAAACAAATCTTACTTTGCGGCGCTCAGGTAAGCGGCAATTCTCTTGGCTACGTTGTCTTTGATATTGTTGTAGTACAACGTGTAGTCGTCTTCGTGGAAACTCTGAGGCCCGAAGAATTCAGCCATCGCGTAATGGTCGTATTTGGCGTTCGTCACAATCACGCCGCGGTCAAGGACAATCTTCGCGTCCGCGCCGACGTCGGCGATTTCATAATCGCCCTTTTCCTCGTTCAGCATAAAGGAGCCCAAATTCTCGCTCGCCGGCGCGTAGGTATCGTCGAGCTTCCAGTTCAGCGGGTTGATGCTGACGGCGTTGGGAAGTACCACGACGTTATGGGCGTTCTCCTCCACGTTCTTGGGCCCCTCGGTGTTCCAGCTCACGATGACGCCAACGTCGTTCTCGCCAGTAGCGAACTTTAAATGCGGATAAGTTTCAAGGTCCTCCTTCGTAATGGAGTAGCCAATGGCGTAGGCCGCGACCATGCGCTTGTAGTAATCGGGACGCTCCTTGAAGTAGTTTTTCAGAACATACTTGACGATGGCCGAACCCTGGCTGTGTCCGGCGATAATGAACGGGCGTCCGTTGTTGCAGTTCTCAAAGTAGTAATCTAGCGCGGCGCTTATGTCCTCGTAGGCTATGCCGGAGATCGCCGCGTCGACGTTCCCTGTCTTCTTCGCGACTTCCCCCGCGTACTTCATGCCGGCTTGACGGTAGAACGGAATGAAAACGTTGGTGGAGTCCTCGTACACGCTTGCATTCGTCACATATTCTCCCAGCGCGCCCATGCGCATCTCAGGGTTGTCGAGCGTCGCAAAATCGGGCGCCCCCTTCTCGAAGCTCGACTCGACATACGACGTCGAATAAATGTAGAAGGTATCGACGTCTTTTGCGATCTCCGGAAGTTGAAACCAGCAATCCTCCTTGGAATAGTCGGGCGCAACGCTCGCGCCGTCGGTCTCTGCCGCCGCGCCAGCGCAGATCGCCAGACCAAAAATTATAACGCAGATCGAGGACATTACCCCAAAAAGCTTCTTCATCTTTTGCTCCTCTCTTTCTTTCGTTTCAGGCTTCCATGGGATTCAGGATCACGAAGTTCCTTTTGTTTCTTCAGCCGAATTGACGCCATTATCTCATCTTTCCCTATGCAATTCAAGGGGACTTGACAGATTGCAACCTCAATTTTCCCTTCTTGCCAGCTTTTTGCTAGCGTCGGATTATCCTGAAATGAGAAAAGACGGATCGAACCTATGAACGTCCTATTTTGCGGATACGTTAAAGAAACGGAGAATAAAAAAGGGGCTTACTCGACGTCAGCTTGCAAGAGCGTAGTTTGTCAACAATACCACGATTTCCAAATGGGAAAGCGGCAGCCGTCCGCCGACATGATCCCCCGCCTTCAGGGTCTTGGAGGCGGACGGCGTCGTCAGCGACTGCGCCGCTCCCTTTTCCTCGAGTAGGAGCGCGTCCGCGCCTACGTGCCCTCCGTACTCTATCCGCCAATCGCGTCGTTTTCATCGAGAAACATTTTCACTCGACGTCGGAAAGTCGTCGTCGGCATTTTACAAGCCTGCGCCGCTTGAGCGATGGTAATAATCCCGGCGCGACACTGCTCGAGGACTTTGGGGAAATTTTTAGGCAAAGGGCGTCTGGGACGTCCGAATTTAACGCCGCGACGCCGCGCGGCGTCAATACCCTCCCGCTGACGCTGGAGAATGACGACCCGCTCGTTTTCCGCAACGAAAGAAAGAATCTGAAGCACGACGTCGGAGATAAAGGTCCCGAGAAGGTCTTTTCCTCGTCGCGTGTCAAGTAGAGGGAGGTCGAGCACGACGACGTCGACCTTCATTTCCTTAGTGAGACGGCGCCATTGCTCGATAATTTCACGGTAATCGCGACCCAGCCGATCGATGCTTTTAATAAAAAGAACGTCGTTCGGTCGCAGAACGCCAAGAAGAGCCTGATATTGTTCACGCTCGAAATCTTTACCCGACTGCTTGTCGACAAAGATCATATCGCTTCTAATTCCCAAGTTCTCCAACGCGATCATTTGCCGATCTTCATGTTGATTGCGTCCGCTAACGCGCGCATAGCCGTATTCTTTGTGTTCCATCGTTAGTCTCCTCTCTTTGTTAAGGCGGTTATAGAGACTATTATTGCGGGAAGCGGATCAACTATGAGCGTTTATTCGGAAAACGGAGGGCGCGGTGGGTAAATTGAACTGGTAAAAGACAAAGGAAAACGCCCCGACAACCCTTTGGTCGTCGAGGCGTTTTATCGTTCCTGGGGGACTAACGATTGCCGGGGGTCTTACATTAACCCGCCGCTACCCATCATACCGCCGCCCATGCCCATCATATCGTTCGAACCGTCGTAACGACTAAGCTCTCGCGCGTCTTCTTTAATTTCGCGGATTTCGAGGAGACCGTTTGGCTCGAGAATCATGATCTTCGCGGGGGAGGTCAATTCGCTATCGGGTAGTTTCACGCCGCCGAGCGCGTCGACGACGGTAATATCGGAGATATGATTAACCGTCTTCTTACCGCTCTTCCCCTTGCCTTTTTTGGAGCCGGAGCCGCCGTAGTACATTTCGTTCATCATATCGCCCGACATACCGCCTTGGACGTTCACCGGGTTGTGCGACTGATTCATAAAGTTCGCAACGGCGCCCCGTTTGAGCGTCTGTCCGGCGAGGAGAGATTCGGACGCGGAATCAGCGTCGAAATAGACGGAGGAGAGGGTAATACGCGGCTCGACGCCCGGTTTAGTCGGAGCTTCGACCTTCTCGGCAAAGACGCGCGCGTCGGCGCCGAGCGCAACCGGATTCGAAGGCGCGCTGAAGTCGGACTCGACGTACTTATTTTCGGTCGACTCGGGATTCTCGACGAATTCCTCTTTAACGCCGTAGTTCGGATTCGCGAGAATCAGCTTGACGCGATACATATACGTCTTTTCCGGTTCCACTTCAAAGTCGAAGT
>CADCOO010000308.1 GCA_902803085.1 uncultured Planctomycetota bacterium | reverse complement strand
CAGGGCGGCGATAAGGAGGATCAGCGCGAAGTAACGGTTGAATCCGACTTTTGGTTGGCGGAGACTGAAACGACGCAACGCCTCTGGACGGCGGTTATGGGCGACAATCCCAGTGAATTCAAAGGGGACGATCTTCCCGTTGAGAGGGTTAGTTGGGACGACTGCCAGAAGTTTATCGAGGCGATTCAGAAGTATGCTCCAGAAGGAGAGCGCTTCAAGCTTCCGAGCGAAGAACATTGGGAGTACGCGTGCCGCGCTGGTAGTTCTGATATCTACTGGTGGGGGGACGACGTCGGAGACGGTGAGGGAAAGATCAATGGATACGACCAACGCGGTAAGGAAAGCGAGGGGATGGGCTGGGAACCTTTTCCTTTCGACGACGGTTACGCCAAGACGGCGCCGGTCGGAACCTTTGAACCGAACGCCTGGGGGTTCAAAGATATGTTGGGGAACGTCCGAGAATGGTGCGACGACGTTTTGAGCGGCGATTCGTCCAAACATGTTATTCGCGGCGGGGGCTGGACCTTTCTTACTTCAAAGTGTCAGTGTGGCGCCAGGGAGAGCGGAGTTTCCAATCTGCAAAGCAATTATCTAGGTTTTCGGTTGGAACTTTGCGAAGCTGGTTACAAGCCGCAGTTGGAACTTTGCGATGATTACAAGCCGGAGATTAAAACAATTGAAATTGGCGACGATCAAAAAGAGTCGGTGAATTTCGTTTGGATTCCGGCAGGAACGTTCACCATGGGGAGTCCTGATACGGAAATAGGGCGAGACCTCACGGAATTTCAGCATGAAGTAACGATACCGACCGGCTTCTGGCTGGCGGAGACGGAAACGACGCAAGCGCTTTGGACGGCGGTTATGGGAGATAATCCGAGCAAATTCAAGGGCGAGAAGGATTCGCTGAAACATCCCGTTGAGAGGGTTAGTTGGGACGATTGCCAGGAGTTTATCGAGAGGATTCAGAAGTATGCGCCGCGCGGCAAGAGATTCAAATTGCCAAGCGAAGAGCATTGGGAATATGCATGTCGCGCCGGTCGGCAGACGATCTATTGGTGGGGAGATAAACCTGAAGACGGGCAGGGTAAGGCGAACGTTTATGACTTATGCGCCGATGAAGTTTATCACAGAAAGGATTATGCCCCGTTGAATTTCAGAGACGATTTTTCCGAGACGGCGCCCGTTGGGAAATTTGCCGCGAACCCATGGGGGCTGAAAGACATGGTCGGCAACGTTTGGGAGTGGTGCGAAGATAGTTGGGATGGAAAGCTGCCGATGCCGGACTTAGAGGGTATAGGCTCGTCCGACGCGCTTAGCGCAATTCGCGGAGGATGTTGGGACGGAGGGTCGCGAGTATGTCGATCTGCGTACCGGACCGGCCTTCCGAATGATACGCGCGCGAATTTCCTCGGTTTCAGGCTTGAAATGATCGACGAGTCCGCACAGTAGCTTCACGTAAGGATTTTGAAGGGTTAGGGCGGTCGTTTTCAGGAGAAAGAGTCGTAATTACGAACGCTTTTAAGGGAACGACCGCCGCTCGATCGCGCGCAAGGAGATTATGCTCACACGTCTCTGAGAAACTGCGCGACGGTCTGCACGACCTTTTCCGGGGCGCTGGCGCCTGCGGTGAGCAGTACTTTCGACTCGGGCGTTAGCTCGCGCCAGGGTATGTCTTCGACGCGATCGACGAGAAACGCGGGCTTTCCGACTTCGCGCGCGACTTCCGCGAGACGTTTGCTATTGGAGCTATTGGGACTGCCGACGACGATTACGAGATCGTGCTCCGGCGCGAGTCGACGCACGACTTCCTGACGACGCTGGGTCGCGTCGCAGACGCCGTCGTGCGGGGGCGTTTGGATATTGGGGAATTTCTGACGCAGAACCTCGACGATCGCCGCCGCTTCCGAGACGGAAAGGGTCGTCTGCATCATATAGGTTATCTTTTCGGCGCGTTTGGGCTCGATTTCCAGCGCTTGCGCTTCTTCCCGCGTCGAGACGAGAATCGTCGCGTCGGGCGCTTCTCCCAACGAGCCGACGACTTCGTCGTGCCCGCGCTTGCCGATAAAGACGATCGTATAGCCGCGATCGGCAAAGGAGCGAATCTGCATATGAATGCGGTGGACGAGCGGACACGTCGCGTCGATAGTGCGCAGACGCCGCGCCGCCGCTTGAGCGCGGATCGCCGGCGAGACCCCGTGCGCGGAGAAGAGGAGAATCGCGCCCTCGGGCACGACGTCGAGCGATTCGACGAACGCAACCCCGCGACGTTGGAAATCGCGCGCGACCCACGCGTTGTGCACAATCTCGTGATACGCGTAGATCGGCTCGTCTTTCTCCTTAACGGTCGTCGCCAGGATATTGATCGCGCGATTGACCCCGGAACAGAATCCGCGCGGTTCCGCCAACGTAACTTTCATCCCGCATCTCCTTTCCGCACGCCGCCGTCGTTTAGCTCTCTTGCAACGCCGCAAAGATAGCGCTCGCGAGCGCGTCTTTCTCCAGCGAAACCTCTTTCTGACCGCCCGATCGCAGATCCTTTAAATTCGCTACTCCGCGCGCCGCTTCGTCCGAACCGAGAACGAGCGCCAGTTTAAAGCCCTTTTTATCCGCATACTTGAGCTGCTGACCAAGTTTCTTCGGTTCGGGATAGAGTTCGACGCCAATTCCACGTTGACGCAAGCCCTTGGCGAGCGCGACGTATTGCGTCGTTAGTTGCGCGTCGAAAAGCGGGATGAAAACGTCGACCGTCGTCGCCGTCTTCTCGACCATGCCGAGCTCTTCCAGGCCCGCAAAGAGTCGATCGAGTCCGAGGGACGCCCCGATTCCCGGCAACTTCTGCTTCGTATAGAGTTCCGCAAGGTTGTCGTATCGTCCGCCGCTGCAGACGCTGCCAAGCTGTGGAAACTCGTCCAAGAAGGTCTCAAAAATAGCGCCCGTGTAGTAGTCGAGACCGCGCGCAATCGAGACGTCGACGACGAATCGTTGCGCCGGAATTCCCGCCGCTCGCGTCGCCTCGAGAATCTGGCGCAGTTCCGCAACGCCTTGCAGGCCGAGCTCGTTGCCCGTGAGCGAATTCTCTAGTCGCTGGAGAATTTCGTCGTTTGATCCCGTTGCTCCGGCGATTTCAAGAATAGCGCGCGCTTGTTCTTCCGACGCGCGCGCCGTCTCCGCCATTTCCGCAACGACGGCGTCGGCGCCGATCTTTGCGAGCTTATCGAGCGCGCGCAGAACGGGAACCGCTTGTTCGCTGAGATTGAGCTTTTCGAGCGCGCCGTTGAGAATCTTGCGACTATTAACGTGCACCTTGAATTTCGTAAAGGCGTCCTCCGTGCGCAGATCGACCTTTTCCAGAATATCGTTAATAACGAACGCCGTTTCAATATCGGAAACGACGCTCGTCGTGCCGATCGTGTCGAAATCGCATTGCATGAACTCGCGATAGCGACCCGCCTGAGTATTCTCGCCGCGCCAGACCTTCGCGAGGTGATAGCGTTTGAAAGGCGTTCCGATCTCCGCGAAATGCTGAGCGGCGAATCGCGCGAAGGGAACCGTGAGGTCGAAGCGCATGCCGACCTCGCGCCCGCCGGAGTCCTTGAACCGATAGAGCTGCTTGTCCGTTTCGTCGCTTCCTTTTCCCATGAGGATCTCGAGGTATTCAAGAACGGGGGTGTCGATCGGACAGAAGCCGTAACTGCGATAGACGTCGGTAACGCGCGCAATGAGTTTTTCGCGCGGTATCATCGCTTCGGGCAGGAAATCGCGAAATCCCTTGAGGGTTCGGGGTTCAATAATTTTCTTAACGGGAGCTTTTTCGGAGTTGGACACAGTATCGCCTAGTAATAGCGCTAAAAAGGTGAAAACGCGCTCGGATTGGAGCGCGCCGTACTTCAATTGAATTGCCGACGTCGGGTCGAGTCGTATCGTTACCCGTTCGCTTCGTTTTCTTTCGTTTCACGTTCGATCTGATCGTAAAACCGCACGTATTTATTGTGCGTTTCCGGGGTCTTTCTCGCAGCGATCGCCGCGCGCGGGTGAACGTTGTGCTGCCCGGTAATATTGAATTGCGGCGACGCGCCCCATTCGAGAACGCGTTTGATCTTCTCCATGGCGTCCTCGAGACAATGGTAGACGGGGCGAAGATCGTACTGCTCGGGATTGACGGTCGCGAGGAGCAGTTCCATCGGGCAATTTCCCGCGCCTCTTCCCAGACCTCCGAAGGACGCGTCGAGTCGCGTCGCGCCGAGATTGGCGGCGAGCAGAGTGTTGGCGAACGCGAGTTGCATATTATTATGGAAGTGCGCGCCGACTTCTTTTCCAACGCTCGACGCGTATTCGAAGTATTTTTTCGCGAGATATTCGGTCTGCAGCAGCGTCAGCGAGCCGAATGAGTCGACGATGACGAAGACGGCGGCGGGCGATTTTGTAAGACGTTCGAGAATGGCGTCGAGCTCTTTCTCTTCGACGACGGTAACCGCCATGAGATTCGCGCTGACTTCGTAGCCCTTTTCGTAGGCGTCCTCGATCATGGCGATCGCCTCGTCCGTCTGGTGCGCGTAGAACGCGACGCGAATCATATCGAGCGGGCTCTGCGATTTCGGGAGCACGTCGGTCTTCCATTCGGATTTCGCGGCGTCGATCATGCATGCTAGCTTAACCGAGGTCGGATTCTCGCCGACGATTCGCCGCAGATCGTCCTCTTTGCAGAATTTCCAAAGACCGTTTTTATCGGGGGAGAAGAGCTTGCTGGAGTTCTTATAGCCGAGTTCCATGTAGTCGACGCGCGCGTCGACGCACGCGCGATAGATTGCGGAAACGAACTCGTCCGTAAAATAATGGTCGTTGACAAGTCCGCCGTCTCGAATCGTACAGTCGAGCGTTTTGATCTTGGGGTTGGAAATGGTCCACAGAGGAGTCATTGGTTCTTCCTTTTTGTTTCGTGCTGGTCGGCGAGCGAATTCCGCCCGACCCGCGGGCGTCGGGCTCTATCCGACCGTCTCTACGCTTAAGAATACCCAAGATTCTTCTTGGCGTCAAGAATGCGAGCGTTAAAATGCCGCAGTAATACGGAGATTGCCCGCAAACGAGCGTCAAAAACGGACTGGGGGCGTTTACACGTGCGGAAAATGCGCGACAATAGTTGAACGTCGATCGTTTTCGCGTCCGAGGGGACGGCGCGCGTTCGACGCGAGCGTTGGAGCGTTACTATGAAGAATTCGCTTATGATCGGCGACGTCCTTGTGTCGCCGCCCGTCTTGTCCGCGCCCATGGCGGGCTATACGAACTACGCCTATCGCGAACTCTTGCGTCGGCTCGGCGGCGTCGGACTCATTGCGACCGAAATGGTCAGCGCGCGCGCGTTTGCCTATATGGGGGAGCGCGGCGACGAGCAGCCCGCTCGACTATGGGGCGTCGCCGACGAACCGCGCCCCCTTGCCGTGCAGATTTGGGACAATTGTCCCGAGACTCTCGAAGAGCTCGCCGGAACTCTCGCGCGCGACTTCAACGTGAGCGTAATCGACTTGAATTTCGGCTGTCCGGCGCCCGCGATCGCCAAACGCTCGGCGAGCGGCTCGTATCTGCTGCGCGATCCGAATAAAGTCGGCGAGCTCGTCGGACGCGTGGCGCGCGCGTGCGCGCCGAAGCCCGCGACGGCCAAGATACGACTTGGTCTTACGGCCGATACGATCAACGCGCGCGACGTGGCGCAGGCGGTGGAAGGCGCGGGCGGCGCGGCGCTGACGACGCACGGTCGCACGGCGCGTCAGATGTATTCCGGACGCGCCGATTGGGACGAGATCGCAAAGGTCAAGGACGCGCTCGCGCGCATTCCGCTAATCGGGAACGGCGACATTACGACGGCGACGGAAGCGGTCGAACGTTTAACGAATTATCCGGTCGACGGCGTTATGATAGGGCGCGGCGCGCTCGATCGTCCGTGGATTTTTCGGGAAATCTCGCAACTCTTGCGCGGCGAGGAACCGGATCCGGCGCCGACGCTCCTCGAACAACGCGATCTCCTTTTGACGCATTACGCGCTCGTCGTCGAACGTTTCGGAGTCGAGCGCGCTGTAACGCTCATGAGAAAGTTTGCGTGCCATTATTCGAAGGGGCGACCTGGCGGCCGGAATTTCCGCGACAAGGTCTGTCGCGTTCAGTCGGAAGAGGAGTTCTTTGCCGTCGTCGCCAATGAGTTCGTCGTCGAGGAACCCGAGACTCCGTAGCGACTCCTCTGGGAATTCTGATAAAAAAGCCCGAATGGCTAATACTGACCTTGACGCAGGTTTGCCAATACCCTAGTATCCGGCATTAGACTATGGAGTCGCCGCCGCTACGCTCGGTAAATTACGGGCGCGGAGACGATTGATGAAGGAATATGGATATTAGAGTCGATCAATGGTTCGGGCAATAATAGCGGGCACAGGTTCTTATCTTCCGGAGCGCGTCGTAACGAACGACGAGCTTGCGGAACGATTGCCGAAGACGTCCGACGAATGGATATTTTCGCACACGGGGATTCACGCGCGGCACATAGCGGCGGCGGACGAATCGGCGTCGGCGATGGGGTACGAAGCGGCGTTGCGCGCCATGGAACAAGCGGGCGTAACGGCGGACGAGCTTGGTCTCATTATCGTGAGCACGGCTACCCCGGACTACGCGCCTACCCCGCTAACGGCGTGCATTCTTCAAGATCGTTTGCAAGCGACGCGCGCGGCGGCGTTCGATATGAGCGCGGCGTGCTGCGGCTTTATCTACAATCTTGAAATCGCGAAGAATTACTACTACAACCCTCGTTTTACCGCGCCGATTCTGCTGGTCGCGACGGAGGTCATGTCGCGTAAGGTCGACTGGAACGACTACAAGACGTGCATTTTATTCGGCGACGGGGCGGGCGCGGTCGTGATTAAACCCGTTTACGACGACGCCGAACCGACGTCGGGCGGAATCGTCGACTCCGTCATGATGGCGGACGGCGCAGGGGGCAAGCACCTCTTGCTCGAAGGCGGTTGTCGCTCGTCCGATTCTTTGCAGCATCCGCTCGCGCACGTTTTACAGATGGGCGGTCAGCAGGTCTATACGTTTGCGACGAAGGCGATCACCGAGGTAACGCAGACGCTCATGGCGCGCAATTCCCTCACTTTTGACGATCTCGCGCGCATTGTTCCGCATCAGGCGAACTATCGGATTATTCGCTCGGCGGGCGCGCGACTTGGTCTGGAGACGGACGAGAAATTCTACATTAACGTGGAGCGCGTTGCGAACACGGCGTCGGCGTCGATTCCGATTGCGCTCGACGAAATGAATCGTGGCGGCGAGTTGACGCGCGGCGATAAGATTATCCTCGCGGGGTTCGGCGCCGGACTGACGTACGGGGGCAATTATATCGTCTGGTAACGCGTCGATTGGAAATATCAAACGAAAACGATTCGCCGGCGCGCATATGGCGCTTAATTGTCACCCGGCGAACTCGGGGCGACGTCCTTATTACTCGTCGCCCAATTTTTATTTTATGGGGACTTGGGATATGAAGACGTCGTTGGTAACGGGCGCGACGGGTCAGGACGGCTCGTATTT
>CADCOO010000307.1 GCA_902803085.1 uncultured Planctomycetota bacterium | reverse complement strand
GTAAAGACGAGAGTGGAAGGTCGTCCGTGCGGGCAGTGGTGGGAGTTAATTTCCTCTTCCGCGAGCGCGACGAGTTCGACGACTTCGTCGGGTCGCAGCGAGTCTCCTGCCTTAATAGCGGCTTTGCACGCGGCTTGTTTGAGCGCGGCGTCGACGAGTTCCGAGATATTTGACTTTGCGCCCTTTTTCGCCATAAAGACGCCGAGCGCGGTCTGAAAGATTTCAGTCGCGGAAACCTTGCCCAGTAGCGCGGGATAGCCGCTCACCATAATCGTATTGCCGCCGAAGTCGCCGACGATGACGCCAATTTTAGCGAATAGCTGGACGTTCTCTTTCGTAAAGGCGGCTTCCGGCGCGGTTAGATCGACGACTTCCGGCGTAAGCAGCGGCTGCGAAACGACTTCGCCTTCTTCCAGATTTGCTTTGAGCTTCTCGTAAAGAATGCGTTCGTGAAGCGCATGCTGGTCGACGATCGCAATTCCATCTTTCGTCTCCATAACGAGATAGCGATCGCACATCTGCACAACGGGCCAACCTTGCGAATTGCGCGCGATTTCCTTCGCAGGGCGTTCGTCGTTCTGGGCGCGTATGCGCGCGCGGAGTTCGTCGCCGCTTACGATCAAGCCCGTTTCTTCCTTTGCGGTCGGTAGAAGTTCGTTCGGCGAAGACTTCGCGCTTGCGACGGCGGTCTCCCAGGGATTGAGGGGCGGGAACTTTTTGAATTCCGGAACGCCGCCCAACGCTCGTCTTGCGAAATCAAGCTGATCGTCGCGATCGGCGCGTTTCCTGACGTCTGCGCGCGACTGCTCGCCGTCCTCGTTTCGCCGCAACTCTTCGAACGCGGCTTCTTCCAGCGCGGCGTTGGCGTCGTCGATCATTTTATCAGCGATCGCCTCGGGGGATTCCGGGTTCTCCTGGCGCTCTTTCGCTTCGCCGCGCAACCATCCGAGGACGTCGCGTCGACTCGCTTCGGCAACGTCGGAGTCGAGCGCGGCGATCGGATCGCTTGGATCGACGTCGGGCACGAATCGCGGTTCGGACGGCGTCTGGACTTGGGGGGCGTTCGATTCGTTTGCGGGCTTGGCGCTTTCGGCGGTTGTTTCGACGCGCGCGGCGTCGGCGAGTTCGTCCTCGGTCGGGCGGCTCTTGAGATCGACTTTGAGGAACTGATCGCGCACGCCGGACAGGAGCCCCGCGTACATCGCTTGCCCGTCGAGAAAGCGAACCTCCTGCTTCGTCGGGTGCACGTTGACGTCGACGAAATCAGGGGGCGTCGTTATATTGAGGAACGCGACGGGAAACTTGCCGACCATCATGAGACCTCGGTAGGCTTCCGTGAGCGCGTGCTGAAGCGCCTTGTCGCGGAAGAATCGTCCGTTGACAAAGAGATACTGCATTGCGGAGGTTCCACGCGCCAGATCGGGGAGTCCTACGTAGCCGGACACGGCGATATTGCGTCGACTTGAATCGACGCGAACGAGCTTGTCGGCGATCGCGTCGCCGTAAATTCGGCGTATGCGTTCCAGCATGTCGTCGACGACGGGCAGATCGAGAATAACGCGTCCGTCTCGTTTGAGGGTAAAAGCGACCTCTGTGTGCGGGATGGCAATGCGCACGATCGCCTCTTGAATGTGACTGAATTCCGTCTGGGCGCTCTTGAGGAACTTCCTGCGTACGGGCATATTAAAGAAGAGGTTGCGCGCTTCGATCGTAGTTCCGACGGCGCGTCCGGTCGGTTTAATTTCGCTCCGTTCGGAGCCCTCGCAACGCACTTGCGCGCCCTCGCGCGAGTCGGCAACGCGACTTGTGAGCGTCAGTTGCGTTACTTCCGCAATCGATGCGAGCGCTTCGCCTCGGAACCCGAGGGTGTTAATGTGAAAGAGATCGTCGGGCTGCGAAATTTTACTCGTTGAGTGCGGGGAGAGCGCGGCGAGGAGCTGGTCGGCGGGGATTCCCGAGCCGTTGTCGGAGACGCGTATGGACTCGACGCCGCTTTTTTCGACTTCAATTTCGACGCGCAAAGCGCCGGCGTCGACGGAGTTTTCGACGAGCTCCTTAACGACGTTTCCCGGTCGTTCGATCACCTCTCCGGCGGCGATCTTATTGATCATACTTTTCGACAGTTCGCAAATGACCGCCATAGCGTCTCTTCCCCTCTTTCGCGGCGCCTCGCGCCGCGCTTAATCTTCTAGTGAAATCGTAATCTTACCGTTCTGGTCGGCGCGCAGAGTTTCGCGATCGAGTTCGACGCGTTCCATTTCCGCCGGCGCGACGCGCAGGCGTTTGATCTCTTTAATCACGTCGTCGCCGCGACGCACGACGAGCTTTTTATTCTGAAAAACGTTCGCGACGCGCAGAAAGAAGGGCGTTTTCTCATCGAGCGCCGCGAGATCGATACGTTGCGGCACGACGTAATTCACGAGCGCGCCCGGTTCGACCGCGACGTAATTCTCCGCGCTTTGCGTCTGACCGAGCGCGCGTTTCGCCGCCGCGCGTCCGGCGCCCTCCGCCTCCTCCGAGACGAAGTCGACTAAGTCGTGCACGTGCAACGCGTTCCCGCAGGAGAAGACGCGCGGAATCGTCGTCTCGCGCGTCTGCGTTACGATCGGACCCTTTGTGCGTCGGTCGAGCTCGACGCCCGCCGTGCGCGCCACTTCGTTCTCCGGAATCAGGCCGACGGAGAGCAGAAGCGCGTCGCATTCGATTTCGCGCTCCGTGCCGGGAATCGGCGCGCGTTTGTCGTCAACCTGCGAAATAACGACCTTTTCCAAACGTCGCTTGCCGACGATTCGCGAAATCGTATGAGAAAGATAAAGCGGAATGTCGAAATCCTGAAGGCACTGAACGATATTGCGCGTTAGACCGTTCGAATACGGCATGAGCTCGACGACCGCAAGAACTTTTGCTCCTTCCAGCGTTAAACGTCGCGCCATAATCAAACCAATGTCGCCCGAACCCAAAATTACGACTCGATCGCCGACTCGCTCGCCTTCGCGATTTACGTACTTCTGGGCGGCGCCCGCCGTAAAGACCCCGCTAGGACGATCCCCTGGCGTCCCGATCGCGCCGCGCGTTCGCTCGCGACAGCCCGTCGATAAGACGACCGACTTGCCGCGCGGCTCTTTGTAACCGAGCGTTGGCGATACGACGCGAACCGCGACTTCATCGTCGCCCTGGGGCGCCACTTCAAGAACCGTCGCTTCCAGCGCGACCGTAATCGCGCGCGTCGCAAGCTCGTCAATATAGCGTCCCGCATATTCCGGACCCGTCAATTCCTCATGGAAACGACGCAGTCCAAACCCGTTGTGCACGCACTGATTCAGAATGCCGCCCAATTCCTTTTCGCGTTCAAGTATCAAAACGTCCTTCGCGCCCTGATCGTACGCGGCGATCGCCGCGGCTAGACCAGCCGGACCGCCTCCCACGACGATCACGTCCCAAACGCGCGCGTCGACGTCCGCGCTCGCTATGCGTTGACTTACGTTTTGATCATGTTGCGCGTCCATAGCGCGACCTCCCGAAAAAAGAACGGACCGGCGTCGGCGCGCGCGTCGTCCGGTCCCATGCCGACGCGCGCTATCGTGTCAATCTATTATAATACGGTCGAACTCCTATTTCAACGCCGAAAGAGATAAGAACGAGACCTTTTTATCCCTTTCACACCGGAAAAGAAAGGCGCGGCAAGAAAAAAAAAGAGAGGCGTCGCGCACAGAGAAAGGCGTGAGATGAGAGAAATCGCGCGACGCCCCCGAGAGGTCGGATCGTCGACGCGCCTCGGGAAGCGCGTCGAGTATATTCGTAAAGAACTTAGTTCATCCAGGACGGATACTCGCCGTAGCCGGGCAACTTCACGGCGACCGCAGTCTCGACGCCGGGCACCGCTTTGAAATCGGAGATTAGTTGCGCGTCGATTTCGCCGTCCAAGGAAAGAACGCTAACCGCGAGCCCGTTCGGCGCGTGCAAATTGCGACCGAGCGCCATCTGCGCAATATTAACGTTGCGCTTCGCCGCGGCGGCGCCGAGTTCGGCGACGATGCCGGGCTGATCGCGTTGGAGCGTGAGGAGCAGCGAACCGTCGAGTTGCGAGTCGAGACGTAGTCCGCGATATTGAATCAGACGCGGAATCACCGCGCCGAAGAGCGCGCCCGCGAACGCGATCTTCGACTTCTCCATTTCGAGCTCGACCCCGATAATCGAGGAGAAGTCGGACGAGCGCGCGTCCTTCTCTTCCACGACCTTAAGCCCTCGCTCCTGCATCATGGGCGCGGAACTCACAACGCTGATCTCTTCGCCGAGAATGCCGGTCAGATAGCCGGCGCAGAAGGAGGAAGTTACGAGCGAAACGTTCTTCTTCGTGATTTCGCCGCGATATTGAATCTTAATCGTGGAGACGGGCCCGTTCGCAATCTGCTGCGCAAAGCATCCGAGTCTGTAGGCGAGATCGAGCGCGCCGCGCAGTTCGGAAAGGGTCTTCGGATCGAGGGACGAGAAGTTGACCGCCTGGCGAATCACGCCGTTTTTGAGGTAGTCGACGAGTAGTTCGACCGCTTCGAGCGCGACGTTCATCTGCGCTTCCGTCGTACTTGCGCCAAGGTGCGGCGTGCAGACGACGTGCGGCATGCCGAAGAGAGGACTGTCCGTGCAAGGCTCTTCTGGATAGACGTCGAGCGCGACGCCGCCCAATTTGCCGGATTCGAGTCCGCGCTGGAGCGCTTCCATATTGTAGATGCCGCCGCGCGCGCAGTTAATGAGGCAAACGCCGTCCTTCATAGCGGCGATTTCCGCGTCGCTAATGAGATTGCGGGTCGCGTCGGTGAGCGGCGTATGAACGGTGAGGTAATCGACGAGGGGCAGGAGTTCGGCAACCGTGTCGTAAAGCTTGACGTCGAGCTCTTGCGCGCGTTGCGGCGGAAGGTACGGGTCGAACGCGACGAGCTTCATATCGAACGCCTTTGCGAATTTCGCGACCGTCTGACCAACGCGCCCCATGCCGACGATACCAAGCGTCTTACCGCCAAGCTGACGACCCGTGAACTTTTTACGATCCCAACGTCCTTCCACGAGCGACTGATTCGCCGCGCACGTATTGCGGCTAAGCGACAGCATAAGCGCAAACGTCTGCTCCGCCGTCGATACCGTATTGCCGCCCGGCGTGTTCATTACGACGATTCCTGCGCGAGTCGCCGCTTTAAGATCGATATTGTCGACCCCGACGCCTGCGCGCGCGATCGCCTTCAGACGCTTATTGCCTTCGAGCGCGTCCGCCGTGATTTTAACGCCGCTACGACAGATCGCGCCGTCGAATTCGAGCAACGTCTGACGCAACTCTTCGCCTTTAAGACCCGTGCGAACCTCGTACTCGAGACCCGCGTCTTGCAGCATTTTCAACCCGTCTTCCGCCAAAGGATCAAGGACGACAATCTTAGCCATTTTATACTCCGCTATTTTAGCTCAAATGATTCGTAACGCGCGCGCCGGGCTTTTCCCGACTAGAACGCCGCGTCTGCTCAAATCGATAAAATTTTATCATTTCAACCGACCAAGTCAAGGCTAGTATCGGCTATTTTGGCGTGAGAATCGACCTTTAAATCGAATTTATGTTAGAAGAGACTAATATTGGCAACGGATAAAGAAAAGCTGGAAAGAAAAAACAACGTCCGAAGTCAACGCAAAGCTTCAAAATCGCACGTCTAAGTCAACGCATCGATTCAATACCGCCCGTCAGCGAACGTGCGCCCGTGGACAATCCGCGCCCATGCCGCACGTAATTGGGCGTGCGCGCGTCCCGGCGCCGCAATGGAGCCCCAAGCGCAAGCTTGGGGGAGCGCCGCAAAACCGGCGGCGCATGGCAAAAAGGACAAACGTCATACGCCCCCAAGTAAACGCTTCCGATCACGACCGCCCATAAGCGCAAGAACGTCCGTATCCAATATCCGGCGCGTAGCGCTGCCTATGGAGCCCCGGATGAAATCCGGGGGAGCGCCGCAAAACC
>CADCOO010000306.1 GCA_902803085.1 uncultured Planctomycetota bacterium | reverse complement strand
TCCGTCGAAGCGGCGGCAAACGCGAAAGATCGCGACGTCGTCGTTTTTGCCTCCGTCGGGCCGACCGGCGTTATGCTTGCGCTCGGCGCCGTTCAGGAATCGGAAATCTACGACGCCTATCTAGAACAGATGACCGCGCTCAAGGAAGGAGGCGTCGAGGCCGTCGTTCTCGAAACTTCCAGCGATCCCCAGGAAGCGGCCCAGGGCGTTAAAGCGGCGAAGGAACTTGGTTTATTCGTCGCCGTTACCGCCGTCTTCGATAGCGGACGCAATAAGGATCGCACGATGATGGGCGCGACCCCGGAGGCTTATATCAAAGCGGTCGAGAGCGTTGGCGCCGACGTCGTCGGGTCAAACTGCGGTCGTGGAATCGAAAGCTTCGCGCCCATTTGCAAAAGAATGCGTGAAGCGACCCAATTGCCAATCTGGATGAAAGGCAACGCCGGTCTGCCGCAAACGGTCGACGGAGTTACGACCTACGCTCAAACGGCGGAAGCTTTCGCAGACGGCGCCGTCGCGCTACTCGACGAAGGCGCGACCTTTATCGGCGGATGTTGCGGTACGACCCCCGCTTTTATCGCTGAATTGCGTCGAAGAATCGACGCGCGCGGGTAACCGTCGTAAATCGAATTCATAAACAATCTATACTGAGCGCGTCCTCGGCGCGCGTAAAAGATAGGAAGCAAACGAGAATGGCAGCTCCAGATCCCAATAAATCGACGGATAATCCCGAGACGACCCCCGAAGAAGCTTCGACCCGATCCCTGCACTTCATTGAACAAATCATTGAAAACGACGCCAAAACGGGCCGATTCGGCAATCGAGTCCACACGCGTTTTCCACCGGAACCGAACGGCTATTTGCATATCGGTCACGCAAAATCGATCATTCTGAACTCTGGAATGGCGCAGGAATACGGCGGACTCTTTAACCTCCGGTTCGACGATACGAATCCGTCGAAGGAAGACGTCGAATACGTCGAGTCGATTAAGGAAGACGTCAAATGGCTCGGCGCCGATTGGGGCGATCGGCTCTTCTTCGCGTCCGACTACTTCGAGCAGATGTACGAATACGCCGTGCAACTCATTAAGAAGGGGAAAGCGTACGTTTGCGACCTTTCCGGAGAAGAAATACGCGCGACCCGAGGAACCCCGACTGAACCGGGAACTCCCAGTCCGTGGCGCGATCGGAGCGTCGAAGAAAACCTCGATCTCTTCCAACGAATGCGCGACGGCGAGTTCCCAGACGGTTCCAAAACGTTGCGCGCTAAGATCGACATGGCGTCCCCGAATTTCAATCTGCGCGACCCCGTTATGTACCGAATTCTCCACACGCCCCATCATCGCCAGGGGAATAAGTGGAATATCTATCCGATGTACGACTGGGCGCACGGTCTGGAAGACTCTATCGAAGGCATTACGCACTCGATCTGCACCCTTGAATTTGAACATCATCGCCCGCTATACGACTGGTTCCTCGACGAACTCGGCGTCTATCATCCGCAACAAATTGAGTTCGCTCGTTTGAACCTAACTTACACCGTAATGAGCAAACGCAAGCTACTCGCGCTCGTCAACGGCAAGTACGTCGACGGGTGGGACGATCCGCGTATGCCCACGATTTGCGGACTACGACGACGCGGATACACCCCGGAATCCTTGCGACTCTTCTGCAAAGTTATCGGCGTCGCGAAATTTAACAGCACGATCGACGCAACCGTTCTCGAAAACGCCGTTCGAGAAGATCTCAATAAAAAGGCGCTGCGAAGAATGGCGGTTCTCGATCCGATTAAACTCGTCATCGACAATTACCCCGAGGACAAGAAAGAGACCCTCGTCGCTATTAATAACCCGGAAAACGAAGCCGACGGTACCCGCGAAGTCCCATTCTCCAAGGTTCTCTATATCGAACGCGGCGACTTCATGGAAGACGCGCCAAAGAAATACTTCCGACTCACCCCAGGCAAAGAGGTGCGCCTACGATACGCATACTACGTTACATGCAAAAACTGCGTTAAAGACGCCGACGGGAACGTCGTTGAAGTACACTGCGATTACGATCCCGCAACGCGCGGGGGGCAGAGCCCCGACGGACGAAAAGTTCAGGGCACGATCCATTGGGTCGACGCCAGCTCCGCCGTCGACGCTGAAATTCGTCTCTACGATCGACTCTTCAACGAGCCGAACCCTGACGACCCGCAAAATGGCGGCGAATATACCGACTGCCTCAATCCTGATTCCCTCAAGATTATTTCGAACGCGAAACTTGAACCGGCGCTAGCAAACGCCGTCCTTGACGAACGATTCCAATTCGAACGCGTCGGGTACTTCACGCTCGATAAGACCTCGCAAAAAGACGCGCTCGTCTTTAACCGCACCGTCTCGCTACGCGATTCGTGGAGTAAGATGGCGCAGAAATAATAGTCTCGGCTCAACTGCTTGACAAAACGGCCCGCAGAAAAAGAACGATTCACCGTTCCAATTTCCTGCGGGCTATTCTATTCTACGAAGCGAATGGCGCTGCGCTATTCTTTAAACTTTTTCCACTCTTCCACGGCAAGTTCGTCGCAACGTTCGTTCTCCGGATGCCCGGAATGTCCCTTGATTTTGGAAAACTCCACGTTATGAAGCGCGGTCAATTCGTCAAGCTTTTGCCATAGATCGAGATTTTTGACCTCTTCAAAACGAGAGCCAACCTTTCGGCGCCAGCCGTTAGCTTTCCAGGATTTGATCCACGAGGAAAGCCCGTTGAGCACATACGCGCTGTCGCTCACGATACGCACGGTCGTACTCCGTTTAAGCGCCGAAAGACCTTCGACGACAGCCTGAAGTTCCATGCGGTTGTTCGTCGTCTCGCGCTCGCCGCCGGAACGCTCTAACTCCTTGCCCGTTGGAATATGTCGCAAAATAAAAGCCCAACCGCCCGGTCCAGGGTTGCCGCTACACGCGCCGTCGGTAAAAAGTATCGTTTCCGTTTCGTTCATTAATGTCGCTCCTTCGCTCGCTTTTCGGTTCGCGTCCCTTTAGAGTCATTCTTCCTTCGTCGATTCATCCGAAGTTGTATTATCGTCTAACGGACTCGTAGAAGGAGGCGTCCCGAAGGGATTCGTTGGCGAAGCCTCTGGACGCCCGTCGCTCTTCTTATCTCCCCCGTCCGGAGGAGGCCAATTGCCCGATACTCCGGAAGGGTCCAAACGGCCGGGCGCAAACGGAGGACTATTTTTTAAATCGTCTGACGAACTCGTAGAAGGAGGCGTCCCGAAGGGATTCACTGACGACGCCTCTGGACGTCCGTCGCTCTGCTTGTCTCCCCCGTCCGGAGGCCAATTACCTAACATACCAGAAGGACCCGGGCGGCCGGGAGCAAACGGAGGACTATTATTTAAATCGCCGCCCCTACCTGGCTGAAAGCCAGACGTCCCGGGACGTCCGGGTTGACCCGGCAGTCCAGGCACGAACGGAGGATTATTATTTAAATCGCCGCCCCTACCCGGCTGAAAGCCGGAGGTCCCAGGACGACCGGGTTGACCCGGCGCTATCTGAAAACCATTATTAAAATCGCCGCCTGGAAAAGGTCGATTCATGCCGTTCATTCCAGAACTTGGATTGGCGCCAGCGCCGCCGCCCCTACCCGGTCTACCGGCGCCGAATCTCCTTTGGAGAATTTCACGCGATTTTGCGAGGAGAACTTCGGTCATGCGATCATAAGTTTTTCCATTGCTAAATTCAGAGAGCGCCGCCGTCGCGCGCGCATAGTCGGAACGACTAGCGGCAAGCCAAGCAAACCCTGCGGCCACAAAAGGATCGGTCTCGCCCCCGCGTTCTTTACCTATCTCGTTAAAGATCTCCTCTGCGGCGTCGACGTCGCGTTCGTTCACGTAGGTAAGCGCCAGTTGACGTTTTGCTCGGGTAGTCCAATATTCTTCGTTTGGAAAATATTCGATTACGCTCTTCCATGCGTCGCTTGTATTGCTTTGGAGCGCAAAAACGTACTGCTCCTCAACGGAATCGAACCGATGAATTTCGAGCGGAGGCTCTTGAGGCGTTCCACTCTGAACCGCGTTGCGAACAAGGAGAACGCCGCCCCCCAGAAAGAAAGCGAGGATCCCGCAAAAAATGAGAAAGCCAACTTTCCGGCGCGAACTTCGCAAGCTCGTCGCGCGTAGCGTCTCTTCGAGTTTCCGCCGATTCGCCTGCCATTCCAAGGAAAGCGAAGTCGACGACGTTGCGCGATTGAACGATTCGCGTTCCTCGTCGGTTCCAAAGAACGAACCGGTCGCTACGCCAGAAAACGGCGAAGAAGTTGATTCAGACGCAAGCGTGGATTGCAAATCGCAAGCGTCCCCGCGCGCGACTGTCGACTCGACGTCGAGTTGCGACGTTTCCGCGTTCTGAATCGCGCGCAAGTAATCTTTTTTCGCTATCGACAACTCTTGCAAAAGCGTGCCCGGAGAATCAGGACGATCGTTCGGATCCTTCTCGAGCATCCTTTCAATGAGCGCGGCTAGCGCCGGAGGCGCGTCGGGACGCAGTTCGAGAATCGGGCGAGGCTTGTCGTTGAGGTGTTTAATAACGACGGCAAGCGGCGTTTCTCCTTTAAAGGGCGCGACGCCAGTTATCATGCGGTACGCCGTTACGCCAAGCGAGTAGACGTCGCTACGCGAGTCGACCTGACCTCCGCGCGCCTGTTCGGGACTCATATAGAGCGGCGTGCCGAGCGCGACCCCGGTGCGCGTAAGGGACGTCTCCGCCCACGTCGCGTCGGTTGGTCCAATTGGTCGCGCAAGTCCAAAATCGACAACTTTAATCACGCCGCTCGCGTCAATGATAGCGTTCTCTGGCTTGACGTCGCGATGGACGATTTGAAGCTCCGAAGCGCGATTGAGCGCCGACGCGATCTGTTCAAGCGCGGAAAAGGTCTGCTGTATCGAAGCGGCGCCGTTAAGGCGCAAATATTGCGCAAGGCTCAGACCGTCGACATATTCCTGCGCGATAAAGCGATAGGTCCTGGCCGGCTCGCGACGAAGCGGAAAGAATCGTCGCCATCCGGCGGCGCGCGGCGCGTCGACAAGTTCGCCGACCTCGTAAACGCGCACGACGTTCGGATGCTCCAACCTCGCGGCGGAACGCGCCTCCTGAAGAAATCGTTTGACGTACGTCTCGTCGTTCGCGAGCTCGTCTTTGAGAATCTTGAGCGCAACGTTGCG
>CADCOO010000305.1 GCA_902803085.1 uncultured Planctomycetota bacterium | reverse complement strand
TGTGCGACGAATCGGTTCCCTATACGCAGCTCGACTATACGCGTCCGACGGCGATTATTCTCGGCACGGAAGCGGACGGACTAACGCCTGTTTGGTCGGAGGAGACGGAAGAAGACGCGGCGCGCGCTCTTCTCCAAAAGGTTCGGCTGCCAATGCTCGGGGTAGCGGACAGTCTGAACGTGTCGAACGCCGCGGCGATCTTCTTTTACGAGGCGCGTCGCACGCGCATGGCGTCGCGCGGCTCGAATTAGCGCCAGACGGCGGAAAAATGGAAATTTGAGAAATTAGTCAAGTTGACGCGATAGAACGCGAGCTTTTACAGTATAATATCGTTAAGGTCGTCGAAACGTTCACCCCTTAACATGGAGATTCCCAATGACGGCGAACGAATTTATCGCCTTGATGGCGGAAATGGACAGCGCGATTCGGCGTCGCAAGGAGCTTGAACATCAGATCGAACGCGGCAAACGTTCGCTTGTTAGGCTCGAGCGCGAGCTTTCGGAACGCGTCGACGCGCGACGCGCGAAGGAGGAAGAAACGAAGGCGGCGCGTTCGCTCGCTTCCGATCAGGAATTGGAAGCGTCTCAAGTGGCGCAGAGACTGGCGTTGCGTCGCGAACAACTTGGTTCAGCGGGTTCCGATCGCGAGTATTCCGCGATTAAGTTGCAGATCGAGCTCGACGAGAAGAAGAACGACGCGCTTGCGGACGCGACTCTTGAAACCCTGTCGCAGATAGATCGCCTTCAGGAGGAGTTGCAAGCGCTGGTCGAGGACGAGCGCGCGGCCTCAGAGCGTTTGGAGAATCAACGCGCGGACTTTGCGGAGCTTGAACCGGAATTGCGCGGTAAAATCCAGGACGCGCGCGATGCGCTTACGGCGTTGGAGACGCGTCTTCCTCGCGAATTTCAGGGCATTTATTCCGAAGCGGTTTCGCGTTGGGGTCGGGACGACGCGCGCGCGCCGCTGGACGGCGAATACTGCGGAAGTTGCAATCAGGGCGCGCCGATCGACCTTGTTTTGCGCGCGCGTTCGGGTCAGCCGGTTCAGTGCCTTTCGTGCGGTCGACTGCTGTACCTTCCCGATTTTGATTAGCATTAGAACGACGCGCTTTGCCCGCGTTGGGCGCGAGCGCATTTTTTTAACGGAGCGGGACGCGACTCCTTAACTTCGCGCGTAGTGAGATAGCAATGAAAATAGGTCTAGTAGGTTATTCCGGGAGCGGTAAAAGTTCTTTGTTCTCATGGCTGAGCGGCGCGACGCCGGATCCTTCGGCAATGAATTCAGCGCAGTCGGCAATGGCGTCGATTCCTGAACCTCGCGTCGAAGCGTTGAGCGCGATTTATCATCCGAAGAAGATAACGTACGCGTCCATGGAGGTCGTTGACACGCCAGGTCTGAGTCGCGATCACGTAGGCAACGTTTCGAAACTTGCGCATTTGCGCGAGGCGGATTTTCTCGTGTGCGTGATTCCCGCGTTCGAGGGCGTCGACGTTGCGAAGGAAATGCAAGCGTTCGTCGAGGACATGGAAATAGCGGATCTTGAAATCGCGTCGAATCGCCTCGAAAAGATCGAAGAGCAGATGAAGAAGCGCCGACTTAAGGAAGAGCAGGAGAAGCTTGAAATTGAGAAGGAAGCGCTTGAAATCGTTCGCGATCGTCTGGAGCAGGGCAACCCGATTCTCGCCGAAGAAATGACCGACGACCATTACAAGGCGACGCGTTCGTTCCGTTTCCTCACGGAGAAACGTCGCGCGATCTTCGTGAATACGGGCGACGACGAAACTGATTTTGCTAAGTTTCAGGAGTATGCAACGGAGAAGGAACCCGTTCTCGCGGCGTCGGTCGGGCTAGAATTAGAGCTCGACAAGATGGGGGACGAGGAGGCGAAATCGTTCTGCGAGGAGATGGGGCTTACACGAGTGGGTCGCGACGCGATCGTGCGTCGCCTCATGGACGTATCGGGTCAGATGGTCTTTTTGACCGCCGGGGATAAAGAGGTTCGCAGTTGGCTTATGAGCAAGGGCGGATCGGCAATCGAAGCGGCGGGCTGCATCCACTCGGACTTTATCAAGAAATTTATTCGATGCGAAGTCATTGCGTGCGACGATCTCGTGCGACTCGGCAGCGAACGAGAAGTCAAAGCGCAAGGACTCAATCACCGCGAGACGAAAGACTACGTCGTTCAAGAAGGGGACGTTCTGCTCTTCCACATCTCGCAGTAAAATCACCGCGTTGCTAAGACGCAATCGCGCCGTTCCTATGAACGATCGCGAGCCCTTCAACTCAGGAGACGCATTATGGATCTTTTTGAAGCCATTTCGACTCGAAGCTGTTATCGCGGCGAGTTCAACGACGTGCCCGTCCCGCGCGAGATTCTCACACAAGTCATTGAAACGGGTATTCTTGCGCCTTCGGCGTGCAATAAGCAAAGCCCGTCCTTTATTGGAATCGACGATCCCGAGCTTATCGCGAAGATCGCGGAGATAACGCCTATGCCGGCGTGCAAGACGGCGAAGGCGATGATCGTCTGCGTTTCAGACTCTCGTCCGGTCTACGGGGACACGACGTTCTATAAGGAAGACTGCGCGGCGGCGGTCGAGAATATGCTTCTCGCGCTGACGTCGTTCGGTTACTCTTCCGTGTGGCTCGACGGCGCCTTGCGCCGCGACAATATAGCGGAACGAATCGGCGAACTGCTTGGCGTTCCTTTGCACAAGCGCGTGCAGATTCTCCTGCCGATCGGCGTTCCTGCGACGACGGCGCCGAAAGCCGGTCGCTTGAGCTTTGAGAAACGCGCGTCCTTTAATAGCTGGGGCGATCAAGAGTAACCCCGGCGTCTCCCTTCCCCCCTGGAAACGTTCTACTTATGGAGCGTCGCCATTCGGACGGCGACATACGGCTCCTCGTAAGGATTTCCTCGACTATGACAGACATCAAGATAATCAAACCCTCGTCGCGAAAAGAGATCAAGCAGACGCTTCTTTTCCCCTGGCAGATCTATGAGAACGATCCCTATTGGATTCCCCCGCTCTTGGGCGAGGAAAAGGGCTTGCTTGGATTTGCCAAGGAGCCGTTTTACGAGGAGAATAAAATTCAGACGTTCCTCGCGACGCGCGGCGGCAAGCCGGTCGGTCGAATCGCCGCGATTCTTAACGTAGGTCATTTGAATCGTTATCACGACGGGGTCGGTTTCTTCGGCTTCTTTGAGACGATCGACGATCAAGAAGTGGCCGACGCGCTCTTTGAATCCGCCGAAGCGTGGCTGAAAGAGCGTGGCGCGACGACAATTCGCGGTCCGATGAATCCTTCGATGAATCACACCGTCGGAACGCTTATCGACGGATTCGATTCGTCGCCATTCTTTATGATGACGTATAACCCTCGCTACTATCCTAAGTTGATCGAGCGGAACGGTTTCGTTAAATCGCAGGATCTTTTCTCCTTCTGGGGTAAGATCGACATGCTACCGAAAATTCGCGCGCGTTACTTGCATACAGCGGAGGCGATCCAGGAGCGTCTCAATTGCGTCGTTCGCCCTCTGAACAAGAGGAAGTTTACCGCCGACTACGAGATGTTTCTCGACGTCTATAATCGTTCGCTCACGAACACGTGGGGGTTCGTTCCCATGAGCCCGAACGAGATTAAAAAGATGGCGGCGTCGCTCAAAATGCTCATGATTCCAGAACTTGCGCTCGCCGCAGAGATCGACGGCAAGCCGGTCGGCGTTACCTTCTGTTTGCCCGACTACAATCCGCGCATTAAGGCGATTAACGGTCGTCTCTTCCCGTTTGGCTTTATTAAGCTGTTGCGCAATAAAGAAGAGGCGATCAAACGGATTCGTATTATTAGCACGAACGTTCTACCGGAATACCAGATGACGGGGCTTGGGCTCGTTATGCTCAACGCGCTCGTTCCGAAGGCGGTCGAGTGCGGGGTTCAGGAAGCGGAATTCTCCTGGGTGTTGGAATCGAATCAGTTTTCGCGCGGCAGTCTTGAGAAGGGCGGCGCCATTTGCAATAAGACCTATCGCGTTTACGATAAACCAATACGCTAGCGCGCGAGTTAGCGTAGAAGATCTCGCGCTCTGGATGAGCGCGTCCCGTAACCATCATATCGAGCGTTGAAATAACAATGGACATAATACGAGTAACAACGACTCAAGATCGCGAGAAGTTTATAGAGCTCCCGCGCAAAATCTACCGGAACGATCCGAACTGGATTGCGCCCTTTGACTTCCAAGTGCGCGAGAAACTGGATCGCGCTAAGAATCCGTTTTTTATGCACGGTTGGGCGCAGGAGTTCATTGCAGTCGAATCCGGCGAGACGGTCGGTCGCATTCTTGTCTCCGACGACGAACGCTTTAATATCGAGAACAATGCGAACGCGGGCATGTTCGGTTTCTTCGAGTCGGTGAACGACCAACGCGTGGCGAATGCGCTTTTGGACGAAGGAGCGCGGGTTCTGAAGGACGAGCGTCGCCGGGACGTCGTCTTCGGTCCGGTCGAATTCTCGACGAATTTCGAGTACGCGCTCCTCGTCGAGGGATTCGACACGCCGCCGAAGGTCATGATGCCGTACAATCCGCCCTATTACCAGACGCTTCTGGAAACGTGGGGTCTTGAGAAGAATCGCGATCTCTTCTCCTGGTACTTCGATCGCACGGCGATCTTTGCCGAAAATTGGCGCCCGATAGTCGACAGACTTCGCTCGCGCTATCATTTTACCGTGCGTCCGTTCTCTCTTAAGCATTTCGACGAAGACGTTAAAAAGTGCATGACGGTCTACGATCACGTGCGATCCGAATGGTGGTGGGGTAGCGTCTCCCTCACTCAAGAGGAGATTCAGCAGTACGCCGATATGCTCCGCCTGATCGCCGACCCGGAAATGGTGCTCCTCGCGGAATCAGAGGACGGCAAGCCGATCGGGTTCTCGATAACGATCCCCGACTTGAACGAAGCCGCGGCGCCGCTAAACGGTTCGCTCACGTGGCTCGGTATTCCGTATCTCGGCGCGCTCCGACTGAAATACCGTATTAAACGGGTTCGCGGTTCGCGTCTCATCGTTCTTTGCGTTCTTCCTGAATATCGTCGTAAAGGGGTCGCGGAACATCTCATTCTCGACACGTTCGACTTCGGCTATTACAAACGTAAGTACGAGAACGCCGAGCTTGGATGGACGGACGAGAATAACGACAAAATCTCGCACGTGCTCGAACGCGTCGGGGCGAAGAGGTTTAAACGATATCGGGTATATCAGAAGGAGCTTTAGGGCGGAGGTTACGAATACTGACGAACGGCATATTCCCCAGGGAGTATGCCGTTCGCGTTTGTTTGTATAACGCTTTTTTCGCCTCTGCGTTGCGCACGTTTGCGCTTATCTAACGCGTAGCGTCAAAGAGGAACGTCGTCGCCTCAAGGAGCAAACGATTTTGACTTTCAACGGTCCTAACGTATTGGGGGCCATTGCCGAATTCCCGGCGCCATGAGAGCCTATGGGCGGTAACGCGGCGCACGGACGATTTGTCATAGCGCTCGTTTGCACTTGGCGCGGATGTGTTTCTCGATCATGTGGAATATTTCCATGGCGTCGTCTTTTTAGATCCTGTGAGATTAATTGTGATTGGCGTCGACAGGTATTCGAATAAAAAGGCATGTTCCTGTATGGGGGCTATTTCACGAAAGAATATCGCAATTCTGAAGGTATGGCAATGTTTCTACTTGCTGCGCGACGAGATAAATTCTTTCTGATCTATATGCCTGTTGCGAACAATTTTCTTCACGCGAAACGTTCAGATTCCTTCAAATCGGCGAAAAAGAGCAATAACGGCGAAAGTTTGGCGTCAAACGCAAGTTCAAATTCCTTCCCAAGCGCCTCGTTGAGAGTCGCGACGTACCAACTATCGAGTCGCAGATTATCGAGCGGATATTTCAGTCCGCGCGAGGAGACGCGCTGGTCGGGATGGAGACTAAAGATCGAAACCTGCTGCCCCGGTTGCGAGCGGAAGGCGCCCGGCGCGGTCGCAACCTTAAATACGCCGTCGTCGGTAACGAGTTGAATTTCATGCGTCTCTTTGGCAAACTCTACGAACCTTGCGAGATTGCCGAGCGCGTGATCCTCGCGTTTGCCGGTCGCGCCTAGAATAACGAGATTGT
>CADCOO010000304.1 GCA_902803085.1 uncultured Planctomycetota bacterium | reverse complement strand
AGGAAGCTGAAATCAATAATTTTCTCGATTTGGCGCGCGTTGCGTTTTTTATTTCTTTGTAGGATTCTGGCTGCTCGTACGAGTTGCGCCGACCCAATCGTTTTGAAGCGCGCTTGCGATCCTACCGGAACGACGCGTAGCGTCGTGGAGGTCCGCGCGAAAGCGCCCGCCTTGAATTACAAACGCGCCTTGAGGCGTATGAAATCAACCTTTTGGGATTAACCTAAACGCTCTGTAAAGCGTTGTCGTCGGAATCCCGACGGGGCGTCGCGTACGACAACTCGCAACGTTCAATAAAACCCGCGCAATCGCCCGGACGCCCGCGAGGGGCGTCGCGTTCGATTGCGCAAAATATCTGTTTTGGGGCGGTTTTTTTAATATCCGGGCGGATTGGTTGGGTACGTTTATGAGGGCATACGTCGTTCCAAGCGCGTCCTTTCGCGCGGACTGAAGTCCGCGCCTTCGCAGACGCTTCGCGTCGGATCGCAAGCGTTCGCATTGCGGATTTGGTAAACGCGGAGCAGTTGGTCGACAAAGCGCTTGACTTTCCCGCGCGTTTTCTTATAACGTTATCGTACTCGCACACGCCGAGCTTACCGTTAGAATCCCTTTGCAAACTGGAGTATGACATGTCGGAAAACGCGTTGGAATTGATAGAAAAGATCGGACTTCTCCCGCTCGTGAACGTTTCGGACCCCTCTAAGGCGGCGCCGATCGCCCAGGCGCTCTCCAAAGGCGGAATCGACGCGATCGAGGTAACGTTGCGGGACGCGACCGCGTTGGAATCGCTCGCGAACGCGCGCAAGGCGCTTCCCAACGCGCTCGTCGGGGCAGGTTCCGTGCACAACGTCGCCGACGCCGAACGCGCGATCGATCTTGGAGCCGATTTTATCGTCGCGCCCGGCGTCGATCCGGAGACGATTCAATTCTGCCAGACGCGTCAGACTCCGGTCATTCCCGGCGCGGTAACGGCGACTGAAATCGAACAGGCGCGCGCGCTCGGCCTCTCCGTTGTGAAATTCTTTCCCGCCGATATTCTCGGCGGCGTTAAGGCAATTAACGCGTTGCGCGGACCCTTTGCCGACGTTCGTGTCGTTCCGACGGGCGGGATTAACCTCGACAACATGACGCCGTACGCGGAAAACAAAGGGGTCTATGCGCTCGGCGGTAGTTTCTTGACCCCGAGCGCGGCGGTCGCCGCCGGAGATTGGGACGCGATTACGTCGACGGCGGAACGCGCGGTCGATAAAATGCTCGGATTTACGATGGGGCACGTCGGCGTGAACTGTCCGACGGCGGACGTAGCGCGTGCGGCGGCTGAAGAATTCGCCGAAATCTTCCGTTTCAATACTCGCGAAATCGATATTTCATTCTTCGGCGGCTCTGCGGTTGAAGCGATGAAGAAGCCGAGCTTCGGCGAACACGGGCACATTGCGATCGCGACGAACTCTATGAAACGCGCGATCCATCATCTTGAACGCCGCGGTTACAGCTTCCGGTTCTTTAAGAACAACGACAAAGGCGAAATGATCGCGGCGTATATTACGAACGAAATTGGCGGATTCGCAATCCACCTTTGCGTGAAGTACTAATGAGCCGTTAAGAGTCGGAGACACGTTTATGGATGAAAAGGTCGTTTTCGATCGAATCTCGGGCTCCCTTTTAGGGGGCGCCGCCGGGGACGCGCTCGGATATGCGGTCGAGTTTATGAGTTGGGACGCCATAGCGAGGGACTACGGCGCGAACGGAATCGAATCGTATGAACTTTCGCAAAATTCGGGTAAAGCGCTCGTCTCAGACGACACGCAAATGACGCTCTATAGCGCGGCAGGCGCGCTCGCGTACGCACAAGCTTGTCCGGACGCGTTCGATCTCGCCGCTTTGCGCGCCGCGCTTTACGACGCCTATCTTCATTGGTATCGGACGCAGTATCCGAACCAACGAATCGCGTCGAGCCGGTCGTATTGGCTCGACGAGGTTTCGGAACTACGTAACCGTCGCGCTCCGGGGAATACGTGTCTTTCGGCGCTCGGATCCGGTCGCTGCGGTTCGATATCGAATCCGCTCAACTCGAGCAAGGGTTGCGGCGGCGTTATGCGAGTCGCGCCGCTCGGTTGCTTTCGCCGCAGTATGACGTCGCTCGAAGTCGCGTTTGCGGGCGCTGAGTCGAGCGCGATAACGCACGGCCATTCGCTCGGCTATATTCCCGGCGCGATGGCGGCGCTTTTAGTTCATAAGTGCGTCTTTCGCGAGACGGAACGGTCGTTTGCGGAACTGGCTCGCGAGGCGTTCGAGGAGACGTTTGACATTTTCGGAGGCGACGCGCATTGGGCTACGTTTCATGCGCTCGTCGAGACGGCGTTTGAGTTGGCGCGTTCGGACGGCGATTGTCGACAACATTTTCTTCGTCTTGGCGAAGGCTGGGTTGGGGAAGAGGCGCTCGCCGTCGCGCTCTATTGCGCGTTACGCTGGAACGACGATTTCGACCGCTGTCTTATATCGTCGGTGAATCACGACGGCGACAGCGACTCGACGGGCGCGATCGCGGGAAATCTGCTCGGCGCCTACTTGGGACGCGGTCGCGTCGCTGAAAAATGGCTCGCCGAGCTCGAACTGCGCGACGTGATCGAACGGATCGCGCGCGAGTTGTGTCAGGCGGCGTTGCGGTAACGATCGCCTTGCGTTTACTAATTTTAGAAAGAGAGTATCTCATGAGACTATCGCGTTTATTCATCGTCGCGCTTGGCGCGCTTGCTTTCGTTCTTCCAACCGCGTCTCGCGCTCAAGAGGCGCCGGAACCGATTAAAATCCTCTTTATCGGCAATAGCTTTACCTTCTACAATTCCCTCGATCAGACCGTTCAGGATATGCTCAACGTGAGCGACGTCCCCGCAAGCGCCGTGCGAAGCGCGCCGGGGGGATGGCGGCTTCGTCAGCATTTCAACGGCGAGACCCCGAAAAACTACAAAGGTAAGCCAACCCCCGAGGTTATCGCTTCTGAGAAATGGAACTACGTAGCGCTACAAGAGCAGAGCTCCGGCGCCGTTGATCATCGCGCGGAATTCCTCGAGTTCGGTCAGAAGCTCTGCGGCATGATTCGCGAGAAGAATCCGGAAACGAAGATCCTCCTTTATCAGACTTGGCAACGTTGCCCCGGTATGTTCGAGGGCTACGGTTCAAACGCGGACGCGGCGACGCGCGACGCCGTCCTCGAATCGTGGACAAAACGCTACGGCGCTCCCGACGACGCGACTACTGAAGCGTTGCAAGACGGCATGCAGGGCGGGTACGCCAAGCTGGCGGAACTCACGGGCGCGACGGTCGCGCCGGTCGGGAAGGCGTTCTTTACCGTCGGCGATCGCGTCGACCTCTATAGCGACGAGGGCGATAATAAGCCGTTCCATCCGAATCCGCGCGGCACGTACCTCGCCGGATGCGTCTTCTTTAAGACGATAACCGGCAAGTCGCCCGTCGGACTCTATCAGAAACTGATCGACGCAGGAAAAGAGTACAAACTCACGGCGGAAGACGCAGCGTATCTGGAAGAAGTCGCCGATCAAACCGTTGCAGACGCGAAATAGCGTTCGGAATTGCGAAGCGTCCGAATAAAAAGCCGACTCCGTATTGGTTGCGGAGTCGGCTTTCGTATGTTTGCGAGCGTTGGTTTACGACTTACGCCCAGTCGAGCCCAATGTCAAAAGTTTTCGCTGAATGCGTAATCGCGCCGACGCTAACGCGTTCGACTCCAGATTCCGCCTTCGCGCGCGCCGTCTCTAACGTTATGCCGCCCGACGCCTCAAGCTCGGCGCTCGAACCCGACGCGTCCCGCATCGCGACCGCCTGGCGCATCGTCTCCGGCGACATATTGTCCAAGAGCACGACGTCCGGGTTTTCCGGTAGAACCTGCGCGAGTTGCTCAAGGGAATCAACTTCGATTTCCAGCATTGGGAGGGGTCGACCTTGGAATTTCTCTTCCAGATACTTGCGCGCGCGACGAACCGCTTCAGCCGGTCCGAAATCGGAGATTCCGCCAAAAGCAAGGTGGTTGTCTTTAATTAAAATCGCGTCGTAAAGACCCGTTCGGTGATTGCGCGCGCCTCCGCAACGGACTGCGTATTTCTCCAGTCGGCGCCAACCGAGCGTCGTTTTGCGCGTGTCGTAAATGTGCGCCTTTGTGCCCGCGATCGCGTCGACGTAACGCCGCGCCTGCGTCGCAACCCCAGAGAGACGACCGACCAAATTTAGCAGAAGTCGCTCCGCCGTCAGCATGGAGAGGGTTGGGCCCGAGACGACGCCAAGCTTGTCCCCTTTTGAAACGCGCGCGCCGTCTTCGACGCTCGGGTTCCACTTAAGCTCCGGATCGATCATTTCGAGGAGCTCCTGGGCAAAGACGAGCCCGGCAACGACTCCTTGCTCGCGCGCGACGATCGCCGCGGCGCCGGGCGCGTTCTGCGGTATGAGCGCCAGACTCGTCAAATCTCCGTCGTCGCGCGAATCTTCGCGAATGGCGAGTTCGAGGAGCTTGCGCATGTCGTCGCGCAGTTCGGCGTCGTATTCCGTCTGGTGGAAATCTCTTTTCTTCTCTTGGCTCATAGCGCGCTCCCTATGGAAAAGGCGACTTGAAAATAAAAAAACCGCTCTCCGACGAACTCGAAAGAGCGGCTTGCAGTGACCCCAACGGGACTCGAACCCGTACTGCAGCCTTGAAAGGGCTGTGTCCTAACCACTAAACGATGGGGCCGTGCGCGAAACTCGACGTCAACGTCGAAAACCGACGCTACCGAACTCGCAGTGACCCCAACGGGACTCGAACCCGTACTGCAGCCTTGAAAGGGCTGTGTCCTAACCACTAAACGATGGGGCCATACCCGACGTCGCCGCCAGGTTTCGCTATCGTACCATAGAACCCGAATCTGTCAAGCGCCGCGTCGGGAATTTTTTTACTCTTCTCAACGCAACGTTGTCACTCCAGACGGATTTTTGCGCGCCTTCACGGTTTTTTTCTCATAAATCTTTTTTTACCCCGTGGCGCCGAACGCCCTTTTCTTTATAATACGTACCAGTCGCGGCGACAGCGTTGAGCGCCGCGCTGTTTGCAAAAACGCGCTCACGTAAAAGAGCGCCAGCCTGGAATGGGGAACGAATGAGCGATCATACGGAAGACGCGCGCGCGGCGGAACGCTACGCGGAACGTTACGACGTCATTGTTATAGGGTCGGGACTCGCCGGTATGACGGCGGCGAACGTGCTCGCGCGGAGCGGGCGGCGCGTTCTTCTTTTGGAACGGCATTATAAACTCGGCGGCCTCGCCACGTGGTTTCGTCGCGGCGCCGGGGAACATATCTTCGACGTTTCGCTTCACGGCTTTCCGGTCGGCATGATTAAGAGTTGCAAACGATACTGGAGTAAAGAAATTGCCGATCGCATCGTTCAACTACCGCGCATTAAGTTCGACAATCCGCAGTTCTCCATTACCACGACCTTTAATCGCGAAGATTTTACGCGTTTGCTCGTCGAGAAGTTTGGTATTCCCGAAGAAACCGTTAAAGCCTTTTTCGACGAAGCGCGCGAGCAGACCCATTACGACGACGAGTCCCGAACCACGCGCGAACTCTTCGACAAGTACTTCCCCAATCGTCCCGACGTCGCGCGCCTCCTCATGGAGCCGATTACCTATGCGAACGGCTCCACTCTCGAAGACCCCGCTCTCACGTACGGTATCGTCTTCTCCAATTTTATGTCGAAAGGAGTCTTCACATTTCAGGGCGGCACGGATCTCTTTGTGAAGATGTTGCGCGACGAACTCGTTAAGAACGGGGTCGACATAGCGCTCAATAGTCACGTGAAGAAGATTGTTGTTGAAAACGGCCGCGTCGCCGGCGTTACGATCGCGGACGCGCCGCTAACGTTGAAATCTCCCGAGATCGGGGGCGCGCCGAAAGCGCGCTCGCCGCTAGCCGGTAAGACGATCGGCGCGACCGCCGTCCTGTCGAACGCGAATCTTAAGGGGACGATCTTTAATATGGTCGGGCGCGAATATTTCACGCCCGAGTTCGTTGCGAAGGCGGAGGCGGTGCGACTCAATAATTCTAGCTGTCAAGTCTATATCGCGCTTAAGCCGGGCGAGACGCTCGACGAAGAGAAGTGCGGCGATCTCCTCTTTACCTCCGTGGCGCCCGAGTTCCGCGCCGACTGGTTGCTCAGTCGCAATATTACAAGTCGAACGTATTCTTTCTACTATCCGAAGACGCGACCTGGAACCGATCGTTACTATATCGTCGCCAGCTCGAACGCCAACTACGAAGACTGGGCGAATCTCTCCGAAGAAGCTTACGAAACAAGCAAACGCGATCTTATTGAAACGACCCTCGACGCGCTCGAAAAGTACGTCCCCGGTATTCGCGATAAAGTCGCGTATATTGAGGCGGCGACGCCCAAGACCTTCCGAGACTACACCGACCACTGGCTCGGCGCGAGCTTTGGCACGAAGTACGAAGGGCTCGCGATTAGCCGCGGATTGAGCGAGCAGATCCCCGGTTTGTATCATGCCGGTAGCGTAGGGATTATTATGTCCGGATGGCTTGGCGCGGTGAATTACGGCGTAATCGCGTCGAACGACGTCGATTCATATCTTATCGCCGCCGCTAAGGAATAAGGAGAAGGGAATGGTTAAGAATCAAGAAGAGTCCTATTTCGATTCGCGCGCGGCGATTTTAGCGTCGATCCCGCACCGTCCTCCGTTCCTTTTTATCGACTCGATTCAGAGTTGGACGGACGAAGAGATCGTTTGCGAATACGTCTTCAAAAAGGACGAGTACTTCTTTAAGGGACACTATCCGAACTCCCCGATCGTTCCCGGCGTTATTCTTTGCGAGGCGGCGATGCAAGCGGGCGCAATCTTCACGTCGAAGATCCTCGATTCGGAGACCGCGCAGGGTAAGGTTCCCGTCGTCGGACGCATGAACGACGTTAAATTTCGCAGTATAGTCCGCCCCGGTCAGCGCGTGGAATTGCGCGTAACCTTTAAAGAACGCATGGCGACGGCGTACATTTTCAAAGCGAAAGTCTCGTGCGAGTCGAAGACGGCGGTAACGTTCGATTTTATCGTAACGATGACGGAACGCGTCGAATAGTCTCGACGTCGGGAGCGGACGTCGCTATGGATTACGTGGGACGCTACAATTCTCCGCTTGGCACAATGACAATGGCGAGCGACGGCGTTGCGCTCGTAGGGCTCTGGTTCGACGGTCAGCGACGTTACGCCGACGTCTTACAAGCGGACTGGCGCGAGGAATCGCGTTCGATTTTCGACGAGACGGTCAAATGGCTAAACGTCTACTTTAGCGGCGGAACGCCGGACGTTACGCCGCGACTCGCTCTGAGAGGAACCGAATTTGGCAAAGTCGTCTGGAAGATTCTAGCGACGATTCCCTATGGCGCCACGACGTCTTACGGCGATCTTTCAAGGGTCGTCGCGCGACAATTGGGGCGCGCTCATATGTCGGCGCAGGCGGTCGGCGGCGCGGTCGCGCGTAATCCGATTTCTTTAATTATCCCGTGCCATCGCGTTGTCGGCGCCGACGGCAGTCTGACGGGCTACGCGGGCGGTCTTGATCGTAAGAAGAAACTTCTCGATTGGGAGAGGGCGAATACGTCGCTATCGTTTCCTCTTTTGCCGAATTTCCGAGGAGGAAACGTTTTCTAGAAACTCGTCCGGTTCGATAAAACTACAGCGTTCGCACAAAGCGTCGGGCAGCGTTTTCGTTAATTGCGACGTTGAGACGAGCTCGCCTTTGACCGAGCGAGGAAAGACGAGAAAGCGAGCGCCCGAGGACGCCAGTCGCGCGAGAACGGCGTCCCGCTCAGGAATGGAATTGCCCGCGTATTTCGGATCGGCTAGTCTCAAAATTGTGTCGGCGCCGACGAGAAAGACGCGATTTGGGAGCGCCTCCGCCTTCTCAACGAAACGGGGCGCGTTCGTGAGCCACAGTTCCAATTCGGGCGCGACTTGCGCGAGAATCTGCGCGCGCCGTATGATAGCGAGGGGATCTAAGGACGGCTTGTCGACGTTGCGCGCCGAAAGCTCGAGCGCGACCGGGGTCGATAGAATCTCTGAGCCGAGCGCCGTCATGGCGACATGTCCGCGATGCGCCGGATTAAAGGAGCCCGGCAAGATGGCGCGCGGCGCGGCGTCGTCGAGTTCCGCGCGCGCAAAGGACTTCTCCGCGCTCCCGTTTTTCCAGCGTATCGCGGCGATCGCGTCGTCGTTTGGCTTCCCATTGCGCGCGCCGTATAAGAATTCAGCGTCGCGCGCGTCGATTTTAGCCCATGCGACGGTCGCGACGTCGGTCGGGAGAATTTCCTCGTCTGACTCGAAAGCGAACGCGCTCGTTTCCTCGCGCCACAGCGGTTCGTTTTCGATTTGTTTTCTCACGGCGAAGAGCGCGGTCTCGAGCATAAAATCTGCGACGAGCCGCTCTTCCTGCGCTCGCGACCGCGCGTCTTTCGTGAGTTTGAGCGCGCTTGCGACGACGCCAAATCGCGCTTGGACCGCGCAATACGCGCGATGCTCGCCTTTCTTCGGTCGGTCGCTAGCGAGGGACGCGGTCGCGCCGACGCCGAGAACCGTCGGCGCGGTTTCATAAGCCGCGAGTCGTTCGGCGCGCGCGAACGCTACGGTTGCGAATCGTCGCGCGGTCTCCTCGGACGCGTAACTTTCCGGCGCGGCTCCGAGGTAGTCGATCGTCGCGCTTTGCGAGTAGGGTACGACGCCTTCGAGAAAGGTCGCGGAGCCGCCGGGCGTCGCGAGATATTCGGCGATAAAGGCGGCGCCGCCGCCGGTCGTCGCGACGGCAAAAGGCGTCTGCGCCGCGCGCAGTTTCATAATCGACTCTTGACGCATTTATAGCTCCTTCTCGATTTGATCTTGTCAAGTCAAAAGACGACGGCGATTATATGCGGATCGACGCAAAAAGCAAGCGGAACCGATTTAAGTTAGTTGCAACTAATATTGTCGTTGCTGAAAAAAAATAAATAATTATCGGAAATTTGACCGGAATGGGCTAGTCCCTATTATGATTTTCGTGACGATTTGCTATAATGGGTGCGCGCCCCATCGCAAGACGAGACGCGACCACTTCGCAAGAAAGACGCAATACACTTGTACGGGAACTCGAAGGAAACCAAAATGCAGGAGACTCTTGAAAAGACCAAAGAGATGGTCGATTATCTGGCGTCAGTCAATCAGATCTTGAAGAATAACAACAACGATCCTTCCCGATTGATTCCTATTCTTCAGCAGATTCAGGAAGAGAAGAAGTATCTGTCGAAAGACGTAATTAGCTACGTGGCGACGTCGCTAGGCGTTCCAGTCGCGCACGTTTACGGCGTCGCGACTTTTTACGCGCACTTCTCCCTCAATCCGAAAGGTAAGCACATTATTCGTCTGTGCGACGGCACCGCGTGCCACGTTAAAAAATCGCACGGCATTCTCAACGCGCTCTATGAAAAGCTCAAGCTCTCCGACGAAAAACGCACGACCGACGACTTAAACTTTACGATCGAGCTCGTTAGTTGCCTCGGCGCCTGCGGACTCGCGCCCGTTATGGTCGTCGACGGCGAGGTGCATGGGCAGTCGACCCCTGCGCTTGCGAACGAGATCGTCGAGAAAATCATCGCAGAAGAAACCGCGGCGAAAGGAGCGAACTGATCATGAGTCTCATCAATTTGGAAGCGATTGCGGAACAGTATAAAAAGAGCGTTTCGAAGTTGCAACGTCGCATAATCGTGTGCGGCGGCACCGGGTGTATTGCGAACGGTTCGTTGAAGGTTCGCGCCGCGTTACAGGCTGAGTTGGAGGCGCGCGGTCAAAAGGCGACCGTTGAACTTGACGAATCGGAAGGCGCGGAGCCCTTCGAAGGCGCGTATCTTTCGAAAAGCGGATGCCAAGGGTTCTGCCAGCAGGGACCGCTCGTGCGTATTGAGCCGGAAGGAATTTTCTACTGCCACGTCAAGCCGGAAGACGCTGCGGAAATCGTCGAAAAAACGCTCATGAACGGCGAAATTATCGAGCGCTTGACCTACCTCGATCCAAAGACAAAAGAACACTGCCCGCATGAAGACGAAGTCGCGTTCTATACCAAACAGACGCGCATACTCCTCAAAAACTGCACGTTCGAGCCGGAAAACGTTCACGAGTACGTCGCGAACGGCGGATATGAAGGCGCGCGAAAAGCGCTCTCCATGACTCCGGAAGAGGT
>CADCOO010000303.1 GCA_902803085.1 uncultured Planctomycetota bacterium | reverse complement strand
GATATATTGAGGAGCACGGAAAGGACCACATCGTGCCCGGATATATTGCCAACCATCCGAACCAGCCGGTCGCGCGCGTGAGTTGGGACGAAGCTAGACGCTTCGTCGAGTGGCTCAACGAAAAGGGCGTCAAAGCGGAAATGCCGACCGAAGCGCAATGGGAATGGGCGGCGCGCGCTGGAAGCGCTCAGAAGTTCTACTTCGGTCCCTTTGAAGCCGACTTCTCAAAGTACGCCAACCTCGCCGACGCCGATCGTAGGCGACTATACACCACCTGGGAAAACGGCGCTACGATCCACGTGCGGCATAATTATCCGGAAGGGAGCGTCTTCCCCTTGCGCGACGACCGATATAAGGACCACTGGTTCATCGTCGACTACGTCGCGCAAAATCTACCGAACGCGTGGGGACTCTACGATATGATCGGAAACGTCGCCGAATGGACGCGTTCCGATTATAAGCCCTACCCGTACGAGGAAAACGACGGAAGAAACGCCCTTGACGCCAAGGCGCGAAAAGTCGCGCGCGGAGGTTCTTGGGCTGATCGTCCGAAAGTCGCCGGAAGTTCCTTCCGCCAGGGCTACCTACCGTGGCAGAAGGTGCACAACGTTGGCATTCGACTCGTGATTGAAGAGTAGGCGCAACGCGAATTGACGCGGAGCGCGCGTGGTCGTCCTGCGCGCAACGCGTCCGCGTTGTTCTCCAACGTCGTCCATAAGGGAGGAGCCTAACGGCCAAAAAGCAAACGCCGCCGAAAAGACGCGTCGTTTCGAAGGAGTACCGTAAGCTCATTAAGGAATTTCGTCTGCTCGACGATATCTTTATGCGCGTCGTACTCGCCGACAATCCGGAAGGCGTGCGGGATATTCTGCGCGTCGTAACCGGGCGCGACGATCTCGTCGTTAAATCGGTCAAATTCCAGGAGGACTACGCTAACGCGCGCGGACACGGCGTGCGACTCGACGTTCTGGCGGAGGATTCGAAGGGCCGACTCTACAATATCGAAATCCAACGCGATAGTCGCGGCGCCGTTCCCAAACGCGTGCGATTCAATTTCGCCGCCGTCGACTGGAACAATTTCGACTCGGGCAAAGAATATGACGAACTCCCGGAAACGTGGGTCGTCTTCATTACGGAAGACCCAAGTCTCACGAGCGGCAAGCCGTACGCGACCGCAAGGCGTTACTTCGACGACGGCAGACTATTCGACGACGGACAAGTCGTTCGGTATGTCAACGCCGCGTACGTCGGCGACGACCTCTTTGGAAAACTCATGGCGGATTTCCGAGAAACCGATCCGGATAAAATGCATTTCGCGTCCCTCGCCAATCGCGTAAAACGAATCAAGACAACCAAAGAAGGAGTGGAAGAAATGGGCGACCTATTAGAAAAAGCATGGAAAAAGAAAATCGAAGCGGAACGAAAGGACGCTAAGGAGGAAGGACGAGAAGAAGGACGAGAAGAAGAGCGAGTGCGAACGATCGGACTTCTGCTAGCGACGCACACGCCGGACGCGTTACTGCACGATCCGATGTTCTCTCCTTTCGGCTATACCCAAGCGGACATTGACGCCGCTTTGGCCCTGTCCAAATAAGCGCGCCTCTTTCTGACGCGTTCGCAAGAATGAAAAACCGCGCCGTTGAACGCGTCCACCTAAGGGACGTCGGTTCAACGGCGCGGCTTGTTCTTTCCGCAGAGGAGGCGAACGTAACGTCGCGCTCAATCGGGTAAAACTAGAACGTTCTGTTTTCAACTCGAGACTCGCTCGAGGTGCGTCCTTCTTCGGCAAAGGGCTGGGGGGTAAACTTCAGACGGTCTGCGAGAAACTCTTCCCGCGGGACGCTCCCTGTTACAAAGGGCGCTAAAGAGTTCTCCGTTTCCGTGGGTTCGTCGTCCGTCGGTCCCGTCGCGCCGAGAAGTTCGGAAGCTATGGGGACTCCCGCGTCGACTACGATCGCCTTCTTGTTGCATTCCTCTAAATTAGGATGGTTAATTTTCACGGTCGAAAGATCGCGAGTCGGAAGAGGCGTCGGCCCTGTCTCGACCTCCGTCGGATACCCCGTCCAATGCAAGACGGGCGCTTCCGCCACCCCGATCGGCGAGTCGAGGTCTTCCGTCTCGTTCGTTTCGACGAGATTCGCTTCGGCGCTGTGTTTTTGCCCCCCCGTCAGCAGCTCAACGGCTCCGATTACCGCCATTGATATGACGGCCATTAGAACAATCTGATGCATGTAAAACTTGAAATCTCGCATCTTACGCCTTTCTTTACGTTTAAGAGTCTCACGCCGTTTACTACCCATTTCGATCGTCGGCTGTCGAAAAGGGCGTCGCATATGACAAGAATGTGCACTACGCATAGCAAGTCTCCTGGTAGCGAAACTCATCGTTCTATTGCGGCGCGCACAGAAACACAAAGACGCGCCGCTGAAAAAGAGAACGACGAGAATTGATGGATGGGAAGTTTTAGAGAAGTCTCATAGAAGTTTCATAATCACGACAGAACCCGCAAGGATTCCACCCCCTTGCGTCAAATGATTAGTAGAGAAACGCTCCGGTTTGAAAACGCCAAACCGCTCGTCTGTATTATGCAGTATAAACGAAGATCCTCAACGGTCAATATTCAAAATCCGGAAAGAAACGTCTTTTTCGTTAAATTATCATTTTTCGCGCGACCCCAATTTTCGTCAACGCGTTTATAACTGCAAAAGACGGACTCAGGCCGTCGAGCGCGACGTCGGTTAGAGAGCGACGTCGCGCTCTGGGCGAACGGGGCTAGAGCGCCGCGTAGCTTCCGTTGGAATTAACCGAGCCGCGTATGGCCTC
>CADCOO010000302.1 GCA_902803085.1 uncultured Planctomycetota bacterium | reverse complement strand
TCTCTTGCGCCGCGTCCGCCACATTCGAGGCGGCCTCTTGAACCGCGTCGGTTGCGGTTTCAACCTTCTCTTGAACGGCGTCAAAAATTTCTAGGGTAGGTTCTTCCGCAGCTTCGGTCGCGTCAGCAATCGATTCGTCCTGAGCGTATGCGACGGAAATCAACGAGAAGTTCGCGCTTTCAACCGCAGTCGGCGCCGCAGGCGTCTCGAGCTTATACTTATCCTTCATTTCGTCGACCGCAACGCCGGAAAGCGTCTGGGCAACGCCGAGCAAGAGGAACGCGATGAGCGCTTGAACGCTCGCTTTCATCTCTTTAGGCGCAATCTTGTCGCCGTACATATAAGCGGCGGTGTAAAGGAACGCGTACGCGACGCCGTGGCACAAAATACCAACGAGCGCCAGATTATCGTTGCACGTCGAGAAGCAGTAGTAACGAACGCCCCACGCCGCCATACCGAGCGTGAGAACCCATTTCAAACCGATCTTGCCAACGGCAAACGCAAGCGCCGCCATGAAGAAGATCTCGCTGAACTGGTTCAGCGTACCCTTCATTGGGAAACACTGACCAACGAACGGGAAGTAGTAGTTCGAGCCAAAAATTCCCACGAGCGTCGCGCAGAGAATAAAGACGGCAAAATCGCCGCGTTTGAAGAGAGAAAGCGCTTTGAAACCAAACGGGTCGGACGACGTGTTCCCAGAAGGAGGCGTATTAGGTAGCGTCAGAGCATAAACCGCGAGAATGAGCGCCACTACGCCGTTCACGAGATAGAGCTTTTCAACTCCGTCGGTCCCCATTCGGTCAAGAATCAAGTTGATGGCAATCCAACCAAGCGTTCCGAAAATGAACACCAACGGGGATCGATCTTTATTCGGAATGTGCTTAAAAACGATCGCGTTGAGGAGCGGAATCGACGGCATGAACATCAGACCGGCGACAAACATCAAAGCAATCCACACCGAGCCCGGAACGGTTCCGCCGGCTGCCACGACGTCCTGCGCAACCTTATGGCACGCCAAGAGAGCGCCGCCGCAAATCAGTTGCATGAACGCAAAAACCTTTTGCGCGGCAAATTTCTTATCCGCAATCGGACCGACGACCGGCGCAAAGAGCGCGCCGAGCGCAAACGCCGCATAAAGTTTACCCTGGGCTATTCCATGATTAGCGCAAAACGTGCCGAGCGCGTACGACCAGCATCCCCAAACCGCAAATTCGAGCGCGTACGCGATCTGCAGACGCAGATACATGGCGCCGCCGCCTTTACTTTCGGACATAAAACTTCTCCTAATGTCAAAATTATTCCCGAAACGTTTTCGTTTATAAAGGTCGTAAGGCAGGCGCGCTAGCGTCGACAAACCCGTCGACGCGCCGTGAACCTGCGGTTAAACCTTAGCCTACAGCCTCAATTGTAATTTCCAGATTTCCGTTTTTCAATAAGATTTCCCCCTCGTAAGGAAACTTTTCATAAAAATCAACGAAAGTGGCAAGAAAAAGTGGCGAACCTCCCCTGGAAATGCCGATTAAGTCGATGGTCTGGATTGTGCGCGTAGCGCGCGGGACCGCTCGGTGAAAGAGACGCGATCGTGGCTTGACGCCGGAAAAGGAATCAATTATTGCGCGACGAATTCCCTACGCGCCGCGCGCGAGCGTAACAGGATTTACTATTAGGCTGTGTTATTGCAATGGACTGCTCTGAAATTATGCGGAGGATCCGCAACGAATCGTTCGACGAGAAACGTCGCGCCGCAAAGGTAAAATCGCGTCGAATCGCCGCCGCTCTACTTACGACCTCGTTCACGTGCGCGCTATGGTGGGGCGCGGTTCCCGCAGTCGACGCCGGCGACGCGACGGGCAACGTCAACCGTCCGCTCATTCTCTTCGAGACGGAATCTCAAGATGAAATCGACGAAACGGATCGTGCCGAAGTCGAGAAAACCGCCGCGCCAATAAGGTCTCAGATTGCAAAGAGATTTTCCGAGAGGGTGCTTGAAGAGGAAAAGACGCGACAAGAGGAGCTTTACGACGTCGCCGATTCCAAACCGTCCCTCGTAAAGGAATCGCAGCTGAGCAAAGACGAGGTCGACGCAAGAGACGACGTGGAAACGCGCTTTCAAAGCGTCTACAAAGCGAACGAGGTCGAAGCGTCAGAAGCTCGAGCGACGAGAACCGTACAATCGAACGCGACCAAAAACGCCTCGGAAACGGACGACGACGCGCTCTTCCCTAATCTTCGACCCTTTAAACGCGCGCGCGCTCGACTACTCGCCATGCAGAATCAAGCGCCGGATCCGCCCGAGATTCAGTCGGTTCGTCCCGAAGACGCCATCGTCGTTTCCGCCGCTAAGCCCCCGGTGCTAACCCTGGAAAACGACTCGTTGCCGCCCTTTGAGTCTGAACCCGCGCAATACTCCAACGCTGCGACTCGAAGCGAGCTTGAGGCTTTGCGCGCCGAAACAAAAGATTACATGTGGCGTAAGGGCGACCTTAAAATAACGCCGTACGGATTCCTCAATCTGGCGGTCTCAAGCGATACGCAACGCGCCGTCCCGGGCGAATACATTCTCTTTTTGCAGGACCCTGCGGTCGATTCCTCCGCCGACTTTGCCGTCGACGCGCGCACGTCTCGAATTGGTCTTAAGATCGAGGGGCCGCGCATCGAGTCGCTCAACGCGACTCTTGGCGGTTGTGCGGAATTCGACTTCCAAGGCGTCGTTAGCGGGTCCAAGAATAAAGGGGGCGTTCAACTCCGTCGCGCGTACGCGGAGTTGGTCGACGCGCAACACGAACGTCGCTTCCTTGCGGGTCAAGATTGGGAAATCATCTCGCCTGGCGCGCCGCAGATGCTCAACTACCTTCCAGGCGCTTTTGCCGGCAATATTCAGTATCGTCGCGCCCAGATGCGTTTTGAGCAGGGCTGGACGTGTAGTCAAGACCTCCATTTTCTCGGACAAATTGGCGTCTTCGACGACGTACTGGGCGACTATACGTCGACGAGCGGCGTAACGCCCCTTTCAGCGGGCTGGCCGGTAATAGAAGGTCGCGTGGCAATGTCGCTCTTTAAGGAAGCGCGTTGCGGGTTGCCGATAACGGTCGGTTTCTCGGGGCACATTGGCGAACAGTATTTCAAGTTTTCGCCGATAGCGGGCTCCGGTATGGCGACGACGGCGGAACGCAAGGAGGTCAAGACGTGGTCTGCTAATATAGACCTCGACGTTCCGGTAACGAAACAGTTCAAATTGCTCGGCGAATACTACCAAGGTACGAATCTGAGTTCGTTCTGCGGCGGTATTAATCAGGGCGTCGACCTCTATCGCCGCCAGTCGATCGACGACCAGGGCTGGTGGGCGTCCGCGCATTACGACTGGACGAATAAACTCGCGACAAACGTCGGCTACGGAATCGACAAGCCCAAAGGCTCCGATCTCGTAGGCGTTACGATCGAGAAAGATGGAATGACGACCGCGCGCACGAAGAACTCCATCTACTTCGTAAACGCGATTTACAACTGGACAAACCACTTCATGACGGGCTTGGAAGTCAGTTATTGGGAGACGGGCTATCAAAAGGCGAACACGGCGTCAGGCGACCCCGACATAGTTTCTCGCGACACGTCGAGAGCGGTTCGCACGGAATTTGTAACGCGCCTCTCCTTCTAATCGCGAATCTCTATTGAACAATGCAACCGACCGTCGACGCGTTCGGCGGTCGGTCGTTTTGTTTGGATCTATGTTTCTCTCAAACGTCTCGTCGAAAAATAATCGACGTTCTTTCTTTTCTCCGCAACTCTGGTATAATAGACGGCAGTTGCGCGGAAAATCGCGCTATTAATGAACTTGAAGCGCTAACGCCAAAAGGAACCGTTTAAAATGAAACTTCAACAACTGTCGCTGTTCTTGGAAAACAAACCCGGTCGTCTCCAAGAAGCGTGTGAAGCGTTCGGCGCCGCCGGCGTGAACGTAGAAACCATGTCTCTCGTCGAAGCGGGCGATTTCGGCGTCCTCCGCACGCTCGTTAAGGATCCGCAAAAAGCGCTTGACGCGCTCAAAGACCGCTTTACCGTTAAAACGTCCGACGTGCTCGCCATTCAGACCGACGACGCGCCCGGCGCGCTCGCAAAAGCTCTCGCGCTCCTGGCGCCTAATAAATCGATCAATATCGAATACATGTACGGCTTCACGTCCCGCAACAACGTAACCGCCATTATCCTGAGCGTGAACGAACCCGACGCTGCGCTTGAACTACTCCAAAAGGGCAACGTCAAGTTGGTCAATTCCGAGACGCTCTTCGGTTAAACGACAAACGAGGCGCTATGAAACGACGTACATTTCTTGCGTCCGCGCTCGCCGCTTGTTTCGGGTCGCGCGCGTCCTTTGCGCGCGACCTAAAAAAGGACGAGTTCCGCTCGGCGCCGGGCGCCTTCCGGGACGCAAGCGCTCACGTTCAGGGAATCTGTTGCGACGACGACGCGCTCTACGTCGTCTTCGAGAACTACGTCTACAAACTCGATTGGAACGGCGACATATTGCGGTCGACTCCCGCTCCGTCGCATTCCGGCGACGCGTGTCTCGCCAACGGACGCCTCTACGTCTCTATGACGACCCAGGACGGTTCCGCGCTCTACGAATACGACTCGGAACTAACGCTTCTCCGCAAATTAAAGCTGGAGCGTTGTCCCGGGTGCGACGGCGTCGAGTTCTTCAATGGAAGATTCTATATTGGGGG
>CADCOO010000301.1 GCA_902803085.1 uncultured Planctomycetota bacterium | reverse complement strand
GGATTTGCGACCTTTTTCTTTGCGCTCGTTGATCGTCGCGTCGTTCTCGCATGGGCGCGTTCCGTACGATCCTCCTTGCTGGCGTTTGCATTTGTTCCGCTCTTCCGCACGTCGCGCCCCTCTCTTGCGTCAAATCGGTTCGATTCGCGCTGCGGAATGGTCGTGAAATTTGCGACGTCCCTTCTTTCCGTCCGCCTTCTCATTTGATTCCGAGTGTCTCAACGTTTCTCTTCTCTTTCACGAGTCGCCGCACTTTTTTGCGCGCGAACTCGTTCTACGTCATACCGCGGAGAAATCAATGAGTAGAAAACACGGATTTACGCTCGTGGAGCTTTTGGTCGTGATCGCGATCATCGGGGTTCTGATTGGACTGCTCCTACCGGCGGTTCAGGCGGCGCGCGAGGCGGCGCGCAGAATGCAGTGTCTTAACAACGTCAAACAGTGGGGACTGGCGCTCATGAACTATAGCGAGGCGCGACGCGGTCTCCCGCAATTTACCAGCTGGGGGCGGAGCGCGTCGTCGTCCCAAGTTTACGATACCGGGTATTCGATTCACGCGCGCATTTTGCCCTATATAGAGCAGGGCGCCTTTATGGTGGGAATCGACTTCGGCGACTACGATAATTATCGCGTGTGGGGCAATAAAACGGCGCTCAACAGCGCGCTTTACGAGAAGTGCGGCTTTCCATGCCCAACGCTGTGGTGTCCTAGCGAAGACCAGGCGAAACAAGCGTTGCAGCCGCGCAACGAGAATCTGTATGCGAACAACGTGAACTATATGTTCTGCACCGGCTCCGGAGTCGGCGCGGCGAATAATCTCAACGACGGGCGCAACGACGGCGCGTTTCGGTTTAAGCAGACGAGTCTGGCGACGATGACAGACGGAACGTCGAACACAATGGTTATCTCCGAGGCGCGAATGCAGCTTTCGGCGTTTACGAGCGCGTCGGACGAGAAGAATATGGATCGACTGAGCGTTTTGGGAGAAGGAACGGTCGCCGACTACGTCGATCCAGATTTGGAAGCGATGAAGGCTTCGGTGAGCTTAACGCATCGCGGCTCGCCCTGGCTTGCCGGTCGTCATTACGCGACGGGCTACTCGGCGTACGCGTCTCCGAACGCGAAAGTACCCGACGTGTGGCTTCGCGGCTCCGAACTCCTCTTTGAAGGCGCGTCGTCGAATCATCCGGGCGTCGTCGTCGTCGGGCTAGGCGACGGCAGCGCGCGCGTCGTATCGGATACGGTAGCGTCGACCGTATGGCGCGCGACGTCGACGACGAGCGGCGGCGAAACGACGCGTATCGACTAACTAATCGCAAGATGAAATGCGAAGATCATAAATTAGCAAAGGATTATCAAGTGAGAAACATAACCAGAATTTTAACGTCGACTCTCCTTTCGGCGGCGCTTTTTGCCGTCGCGGACGCTTTCGCGCAAACCTCCGAACGACCTAACGTTTCCGTTCCCCCGGGGGGTACGGCAAATTTAAGGCGATACCCACAAGGGGTATCGGACGGCGCGCGCAATCCCGAGGCGCGCGGCGGCCGCGGCGCGACGGACGGCGCTCCGGAACGACCGGCGCCGCCGAAGAAACGCGATAAGCTGGCGCCCGAGACGAATTACGAAGCGTTGCGTCGAGAAATGATTGCGGACGGGATCGCCTACCTCTCGAAGGCGCAGTTGGAGTCGGGCTCCTTTTCGGCGTCGCCGCGCGTTGGGATAGGTCCGACGATCGTCGATACGATTGGACTGCTTCGCGCTGGCGTTCCAACGACGAACCCGACGGTCGCGAAGGCGCTCGCCTATTTGGAAGCTTCAATCCAAGACGACGGCGGAATCTATTCTCAGGGCGGTCGTTTGTCGAGTTACGAATCGTGTCTCGGTCTCGTTTGCTTTTCGCTCGCGAATAAGTCTGCCGGGGACGGACGTTACGATAAGATCCTCGCGGACGCGGAGCGTTTTGTTCGCTCGACGCAATACAACGCGTCCTCCGGCGTATCGCAAGAGGACGAACGATTTGGCGGGGTCGGTTACGGCGCCGGTCGCGACACGCGTCCCGACTTGTCGAACACGCAGTTTTTTATGGAAGCGCTGCGGGAGATTGGCGCGGGCGAGGACGATCAAGCGATTCAGGACGCGTTGGTCTTCGTAAGCCGTTGTCAGAATCTCGAAACGGAATACAACGCCGGCGTCGGAGGCGCGAAGAGTTCGGACGGCGGTTTTATCTACACGTTTATTGCGCCGGACGAGAACCCCGCCGGTCAGGAGGCGAACGGCGGTCTTCGCAGTTACGGCAGCATGACGTACGCGGGTTTGAAGAGCCTCATTTACGCCGGTCTTACGGCGGACGATCCTCGCGTAACGGCGGCGACGGATTGGATTAAGAACAACTACTCCTTGACGCAGAATCCCGGACTTGGTAAAAAGGGACTCTACTACTACTACCACACGCTTTCCAAATGTTTCATGACGCTTGGAGCGCCGACTTTTACCGATAAGGACGGGGTCGCCCACGATTGGCGACGCGAATTAATCGAGACGCTTGCGCTCGCGGAGAACGCCGACGGATCGTGGGTCAACGACGATCGAATGTGGTTTGAAACGGACGCGAATCTTGTCACGGGCTATGTCCTGACGGTTTTGTCCTATTGTGCGGAAGGAACGAACGAATGACTGAACGCAACGAGAGCGCGTACGCGGTCGAGACGCGCGGGCTCGTTAAGAGCTACTATCGAGGGGACGCGAGCTTCAACGCGGTCGACGGAGTCGATTTGCGAGTCAATCCCGGCGAATTCGTCGCCGTCATGGGCGCGAGCGGGTCTGGGAAGAGCACGGCGTTGCATCTTATCGCGGGCCTAACGCGCGCGACGTCCGGCGACGTCTTTGTAGAAGGAACGCGTTTGTCGTCCCTTGGCGACCGCGCGCTCACGATCTTTCGTCGTCGTCGACTTGGAATCGTCTTTCAAAGCTACAATCTTATCCCGCACCTTACGGCGGAAGAGAATATCCTTTTTCCCTTGCGCGCGGACGGTCGTAAGCTTGACGCCGAACGCCGCGACAAACTTTGCGCGCTCGTTCGCGAGTTGGAACTCGAAGATCAGTTGCGTCAGTATCCAGATTCTCTCAGCGGCGGTCAACAGCAACGCGTAGCGTTGGCGCGCGCGTTGATAGGCGATCCCGCGGTAATCCTCGCCGACGAACCGACCGGCAATCTCGATTGGACGAGCAGTCGGCGTATTTGCGAGATCTTCGACAAGCTTAATCGCGAGGAGGGACGCGCGATCATTCTGGTAACGCACGAGCCTTCCGTCGCTATTTGGTCGAGTCGCATCGTCGTTCTTCGCGACGGCCGTATTGTGAGCGACTCTCCGCGCGCCGCGTATGACGACGCCAGCGAGCTTGCCGCGCGTTATCAAGAGCTTGCGCGCGAAGCGGCGGTTCGATAGCGTATGCGAGGATAATGAATTATGAAGTTCACTTTTGTTTTAACGACGCTTTTGTCTCGAATGCGTCGTCAGCGTGCGCGCGCGTTCTTCGCATTGCTGGCGATAGCGGCGTCTTCGTGTCTGATCGTCTGGACGATCGGGGGTTTTCAAGCGCTTTTTCTCGACGCGACGTCTCAAGACGCGCCGTATTTAGGCGAGTATGATCTTCGCGTTTCGCGCGCGAATCTCGAGACGTTGAAATCGGGCCGCGGCGGCGCGTTCGCATCGCCCCTCGCGCGCGAATCCTACGTCCATAACGAGCCGAGTAAGTCGGAGGACGCGTCTGCGCGCGACGGCGAGAAAGAACCCCAAAAGGGAGGACGTCGCGACGGCGGCGGACGCGGACGACGCGGCTCCGAGTCGCTCGGGATTCCGCAAGAGATTATTGATCAGTTGCGCCAGGACGAGTCGGTCGCCGTTTGCGACGAAATCTCGGCGCTGTTAATGTTTGTCTACTCGCCCGGTTCCGCGCGCTCGATTTTAGAAGACGAGGACTCCGATCCGGAAGGCGATAAGCCGGGCTATAAGCGCTCGCTCGAGCTCGCGGACGACGAAGAATTGCCAGCAAGCGTCGCTCACGGCGAGATCGATCCCGAACTGCGCCGTAAAGCGTTCGGCGCGTACCGCGCGACGATGGGAACGCCGCTTGGCATGGGCGAGCTCTTCTTTGTAACGACGGCGTGCGAACCGCATTACGAGCTCAAGAGCGGTCGCTGGCTTAACGTCGCGCTCGTCGACGGTCGCGCGCCGCGCGAGGCTGTTCTGACGGCGCAGTGCGCGGAACGTTACGGCGCCAAGGTCGGCGACGACCTCTTTTTGATCGGTCGCGAGTCCTTAATAGGTCGAACGACGGAGTACCAGCTGAAGGTTGTCGGGATAATCGACGAGGCAGAGACGTCGAGTTTTTACGTATCCTCTTCGCTGGGCGAGGAACTTGCGTCGGAGACGGCGCTTCCCCTCGCGCCGCAGGCGCTTATG
>CADCOO010000300.1 GCA_902803085.1 uncultured Planctomycetota bacterium | reverse complement strand
GGCGGAACGCGCCTCCTGAAGAAATCGTTTGACGTACGTCTCGTCGTTCGCGAGCTCGTCTTTGAGAATCTTGAGCGCAACGTTGCGTCCGAGCGATACCTGCCGAGCGAGAAAGACGTCGGACGTCGCGCCGCCCCCTACGCGACGGAGAATATGATAGTCGCCAAGCGTGCGTCCGCAAAGCGCGTCCCGCTGACCGGCGTTCTCGTTCTTTTCCATTCCGTCGTTCTCCTATTAACAATGCTCTTCTTCAACGCCACGCGCGTTGCGACCTACATTATATCGTCCTTTTTGCGACAATCAACACGACGCGACCGATCATGCTTGTTAGACTTTCGGCGTTAAGAAAAGGTTTCGTTCCGTCAATTTCCGCTTCTTAAACGCAAAAGAGCCAAACCGACGCAAACGCGCCGATTTGACTCTTTATCTAGGCATTGGTCAACCTACGAGGTAGGAGCCGCCGACGCCCTGCGTAGGCGCGACGTCAAAATTATTCGTTGAGTAGCGAAGCGTCGAAGGTGCGCGTCTTGAAGTAGTTGCCCTTCCAGAAGCCGGTCGCCTTGTCGTTCGGCGACATTGCCTTCGTGAGGATTTCCGCGTCTACGTTCTCGCCAATGACTTTCGTACTGCCGTCCGCCATAGCGGCAACAACGACGCCCGGGTGAGACGAGGACATACGCGCAGCGTTCCAGTAAACGGCGGAATCGCTGGAATTGTTCGTGTTATCGTAACCTTCGAGTTCGTCGCGGAGAAGGTTCGGCTTGAGGGGAACGCCAGGTTCGTCCGTGGTCGCGCTGAAATAGGGCGCGTAATCAACGGCAGGCGTGCCGTTCACCGTATTGCTATTGACGCAGAAACCAACCAGGTACTCTTTGGAGGACCAGATGGAGCCCGCCTGGAGGTTTTCAGAGAGAAGAAGCGTATTGGAAAGACCGTCTTTCACGTCGTCGGGAGAGATCGTCTTGCCAAGATACGGCGTTCCGTTGATGCTCACGCCAACGCCGTCGGTGAGAAGCCCATAAGCGCCGGTCGTATCGACGACGCTAAGATCGGCGACGCCGCAGTTGCCGACGTAATTGTTCGAATTCTTCTCGATCGCGCCGGCACTCTTGCACACGAAGAGTTCCAACGAGACGTCGCATTGCGACGTGTAACCGTACTTATTGACTTCCTCATAGAGCTGCGCTTGCTCGACGAATGGAAAGAGCTGAGGAATCCAACCCATATGGGACTTAACGATTCCGTCTCCAATCTGGGAGTAAGAGGCATAATTCGAATACAGACCCCCGTCGTTAGTCAGAGTATGCTCATCCGACAAGGCGCGGAACTGCGGATACTTGCCTTTATTTTGCTCATGGAGCGTGAAAGCTACCGCAATGTTCCTCTGATTGTTAATGCACGTAGCGCGACGACCTTGTTCGCGCGCGGAGTTAATCGCGGGAAGCATAAGCCCGGCGAGCAGACCGATGATCGAGATGACGACGAGCAACTCGACTAGCGTGAAGCCTCTTTTGAACGTCTTTTTCATTTCCGTTTCCTTTGCAGAATAGAGCGACGCAACGAGGATCGCGGCGGCGATGACTCTAGCGTAGCGGATGACCTTGCCCTATGGTATTGTATTATTTCGTTTGGAGTCGCGCCGCAACAATTACGCGGTTTCATACAGCGCGCGGCGCCAAGTCGGTCGACAATAACAACCCACTTTTATAAAGGATACACTTGTTTGACGCTTTAATCAAGCGTTTTCCCGGTAAAAAAAACAAATTTCCGGAAATTTTCGCCGCCTCTGCCGATAGAAAGCGAACGCCTCGCTTTTCCGCTGGGTTGAAGCGGCGCGATCCTCGCCGCGCGCTCGTCGTCGATCGTCTACTCGTCCTTTTCCGACGCGTCGGTCGGAGTCGGCTCGGCAAACCTTATCGATACGCGCACGTCGCGAATATCGCTCTCGACGCCGTCGGCGCTCCACTTTTGCAACGCGGTGGAAATATCGAGTTTGCCTGTCGCTTCCAGCGTCTGCTGAAGTTCGCGCCATGCTTGAGGCGTCGCCTTGTTAATCGTCAGTTCGCGATTCGAATCAAACTTGGAATAGTTGACGTCGAGTTCCCCGCACTTCGCTTTGATCGCGCTATTAAGACTCTTGTGTTCGGCCGCATTCTTCAAAAGAACGACGCATCGGAAACTCTCCGGAACTGCGGACCTCTCTCCATTCGCAACCTGAACGCCCGCAGGGGACGGAGTCTGAATCGGCGGACGCCCGAGCGCGGGATCTTGTAAATCCTGAATCGAACTCGAGACTTCCGGATCTGCTTCGACTAATTCTCTCGGAGAACTGTGCGGCGCCTCGGACGAGGAATGCAAATTGCTGTAAGCAAGTCCAAACGCAACGACGGCGATCGCGGCGGCAGAAGCGCCGACAATAGCGGGAACCCACTTTGTCCGTCTCGATCTCTCGCTCGTCCGGCTCGCGTCTATTTCGCTTCCGTAGCGAGACCATACGTCGGATTCGTTGAGCGCCGACGTCAGACGTTGCGAAAACTCCGGCGGAGTCTCGGTGCGAATCGCGGATAATTGCGCGCGCAAATGCAACGCCCATTTGAAGGCCGCTTCAGCGGCGACGTCGTCGCGCAAAAGCGCCTCGACAAACTCGCGCTCACTAGGCGAGCATTCGTCGTCGACATACGCGTCGACTAGCTCTCCCTTTTCCCAGTTGTTAATATTCATGGCTCGACGTCCTCGACGTTCTCAACGTCGCGTAACGACGACGTTGCGTTAATCCTGGTTAATTCTCGTTCTCGCGCCGACTACTGCGGACGCAACGAGAAAAATCGGTTGTCTTTTATGGTCGTCGATCTTACTGGGGCGAGTCACATTCTTAACCCGGCGCGTTCAAGTCGCTCGCGGAGCGCAATGCGCGCTCGGTGCAGGCGACTGCGAACCGTGCCGACCGGCACGTTGAGAATCTCGGCAATCTGCTCGTAATTCGCGCCCTCGACCTCGCGGAGGATAAGAGGCGTGCGATATTCTTCGGACAGCTTCGCGAGCTCTCGACGCAGAATGGCGGCGTCGTCGCGACGTTTAGCTTCGTCGTCAGGCGCGTCGCCTTTCGCTTCGAAACAATCGCCATACTCTTCGCTGAGATATTCCAGCGAAGCGCGAGGCTTGCGCTTGCGTTTGCGAAGCGCGCCTACGGCGGTGTTGTACGCGATGCGATACAGCCACGTGTAAAATCGACTGGTTCGTCGGAAGTTTTCCAAGTGAGCGAGCGCCTGCATGAAAGTGTCTTGCACCACGTCCAGCGCGTCCTCCTTGTTGCCAACGATAGGGAGCACGAGATTGTAAACGCGGTCCTTGTACTTCAGCGCCAGACGCCCAAAGGCTTCCTTGTCTCCGGCTAGCGTTATTTCGATCAATTCTTCGTCGTTCACTATCCGCTCCTTTGCTGTTTTATGACGCGCCGTCTTCGGCAAAGTTCCCATCGCGTAGTTTTTTCTTGGTAAGAAAGCGCCTTTCGCACCGCTGTGCTAAACCGTATCAATTGTAGCGATTATAGCAATCGTTCCGAACTATCGTCCTTCAAACTTCGATTCCTATCGACATACTGCTTATTCTGACGTTCAAGTCGGAATTAAGCGCTTCAAAACGATACAACTACGGAATTCCAACGCGCGTATTTGCGCCTGTCACAAGTACTGTTTGCAGATATGGCGCCAATAAGAAAGCGCCACCCTTATTGGGAAGATTTTCCTGTTTCAACGGCAATTCTTTGAAAGCCACTTTATCACAACTGCGTATCTATTGTAGCGCTCTCGCGCAAAGAAGTCAACTACCCAGATCCCTGTTCACCCAAAAAAATAAGTAATATTGACCTAATCGGCATTTTCGTCTATAGTGGTCCGGATTATTGAGGCGGAACACGCCTGTCGACTTATTCAACCCATCGAGAATTGTATCAAAATGAGACGCCTGCAGGAAAAGAGAGGGAAGCAACGCGCTCAATCGAGCTCGTCCTTATTCTCGAAGGTCAAGAGTTTCTTCTCTTGGCTGCTCTTCCTTTCTTTTCTTGCCGCAATCGTCGTTGGGGGACTCTTCTATCGACGTGCCGACGAAAAGATTTCAAACGTCGCAAGGCGTCTCCTCGACGAATCCTTTCCAAACGCGGACGTCACTTTCGACTCCATTCGGCTCGAATCGACGCGCGGCGTGCGATTGAGAAACGTCGCCTGGCGACCTCGAAACTCTGAAAACGCAACGCCAATTCTCTCCGCCGACGAAATATACGTCGAATGTCCCGT
>CADCOO010000299.1 GCA_902803085.1 uncultured Planctomycetota bacterium | reverse complement strand
GAGCCGTTCCGGCGGGATCACAAACGTTACGCGTAGCATATTAGAATAAAAGAGCGCGGTAGGCGAGTCATGCCTTACCGCGCTCATTTTCTGAGATAAGAACGGGTTAGAAGACGTTTACTCCACGCTCTTGCCCCAACATTCCATCTCGGTAACGCCGTGCCATTTTTCCGGCGAATCAGTCTTGAGATTCGTCAGTTTAACGGAGGTTACGCGTCGGGCAGGGAATTCAAAGACTTGCGCGTCCGCCGTTTCATTGAGCGTAATATCGACTTTTGAGCCGTCGGAGAATTCGAGGGTTCCGGTTTTCCAGGCGGCGTCGTGCGGGAAGTCGGCGCGGAGATAGAGAACGACTTTGTCAATTTCGACCTCGCAGCCGAAATCAATTTTGAGCCATAAGTCCGTGCGCAAATTCGGTCCCCAGGACGGGAAGTTCGGACCGTGTCCTCGATTCTCCGTCTTGCCGTCGATAACGTTCTTAGCGGCGAATTCGTCCATGAAGGCATATTCGCTATTGGTCGTTGCGTGCGGATACTGGAAGAGCGCGTACGCGTCGCCTTGAATATCGCGCGGATTGTACGCTACGTTGCGGTATTCGTTGAACTTGCCCTCGCGTTTGGCGACCGACGGAATCCTGCGCGCAATATAGCCCGCCATAAACGTTCGCTTATCGAGCGGTCCGCCAAACTCTATATTGCGGCTTTCATTGCCGATCGCGTCGTTCTTTTCATTGACGGCGCGGCGTTTGAGCTCGTAATTGAATTCGTTAATACCATTTTCAAGCGCGAGTTTCGCTTGGTAGTATTCGTAATCAGCGCGCTCCTCGACGGTCCAGCAGTTTTCTTCAACGTAATCGCCGCAGTAGGGAACGAGCAGGTCGATCCACAGCGCGAGCGTGCGGAGCGCACGGTCGTCTATCTGGACGTCCTTGTGGTAATCCTTGCGATTATCGCGATCTCGGAACATTTCGATAAGAGGGCTCTTCGCCGCGCCGGACTTGTACGGCGGCAGCATGTCGGGACCCTCTTGAATGCCAATCCACTTGACGAATTTGCCGTCGTGATTGCCGTACTGCGTGAGATTCAGGTACGACTCGCTGAAGAGTCGCCCAGAATTCTGGATCGCTTCGATTCCTTTCGGCGTCGACGCTTGGTTGCCGCGCAAGCTGAAGGGCGCCGTCTTGCCGTCCGCGTCGACTTCGCCCGTGTGACAACGCACGCAATGAGCGTCGAGAATCGGCTGGACGTCGCGAACGAAGCTGAAGCCCGCGTCTTGGAAACGACCGCGACCCGGCGATAGCGGAGGCGTAAGTTGCGACGGTTCGCGGCGCAACGCCATCGTCGCGCCTCCGGCTATATTGGCGGCGTTCTCGATAATCGCGCCTTTCGGCTCGTGGCATCCGACGCAACCAAAAGTCTCGCCCGGCTGCAACGTCGACCAGCTTCGCATCGTCTGCACGACGTCGCCGTTTGCGTCTACGAGTTGGAAGTAGACGGGCGTTAGCGCGGGTACTTCAAAGTAGGCGGAGCCGTCCTCTTCGACGGGCGCTTCGCCGAGAACGCGTTTAACGTCCCAGGAGCCGTTGGAGACGCTTGGCGGCGTGCAGACCATAGCGGCGCCAGCCGGTCCGGAATTGCCGTTTTTCCTTATGCCCGCGTTTCGGAATTCAAGCGCGACGACGCGCAACGCTTTAACAACGCCGCGTTCGATTCCTTCGAGCCCCGGCCCTTCATAAACGTCTTGGACGTAATAAGTTCCAGTCGTTTTATTGAGATCGACCTGCGACGGACGCGTCGTCGGCTTGACGCGTTCTTGGAGCAGGATCGGCTGACCGCAACTAATTGCGGGATCGAAAGCTAGGAGTTCGCGCCTTCCGTCGTAATCGAACCAGTATAGTCCGAATGGAACGTCGTATTTCCAGGCGCCCCCTTCGGGGAGATAAGCGGCGAGGAAGGTGAAGTCGTCGAGCGGGTAGGGATACTGGAAGAGTTCGCCTACTTGACCGTATTGGTCGATCTTATCGGCGGGCGTTTCGCGGATTGGAGCAACGAGCGTCGCGCCATGATTCTCTTGCGTTCCCTTGGAGCGGTCGACGAGGAGCGCCTTGCCGTTCTGATAGGTGTGATGTCCCGCGGCGATTGCAAGAACCTTATCGGAGCCAGGAATACCTCGCGCGTGCATAATCGTCGTCGGGAAGTAGGAGTTATTGCCGTAGAATTCCGTCTGACCCGTCGCGTCCGCGTTCATTTGGAAGAGGGGTTGCGGGTAAATTTGCCCGCGATCGTTGTAGTCCCAGCGCGTATAGATAATACGTCCGTCGTCGAGAAGCTTGGGGTAATTAACGGTAACCTGATCGACGGAGACGCGGCGCAGAAAGCGTCCCTGCAGATCGCAGACGTAGAAGTTGGAGACTTCCGTCCACCAGCAGTCGGTAATCTGCGTGCATCGGGTCGATCCGAACATGATTTCATCGTTTGGGAGATAGATGGGCTCAATATCGGCGACCCCGGGTCCATAGGTAATCTGCCGCGTCTTCTTCGTTTCAACGTCGTATTCGTAGATATGGAAGTCGTCGGACGCGTAGTCGTCGCGCATTGAGAAGAGAATCTTTTTGCCGTCCCATGAGACGTCGGGGTCGCGAATCGTGCCGTTTTTCGACTCGACGAGAACTTCGTTGCGAATCGTGCCGTCCGGTTGAAAGGTCGCCAGACACAGCTGACCGCCCGGCTGGCGATTGCAACTGAAATCTTTGTAATCCTCGTCGGAGACGTCTTCCGTGTACGCGTAATGGCTCGCGCCTATAACGTAATGCTTCGTATAGACGATCTGGGGCGCGTCTGCGGCGAACTCTGCGAGACGTCGCGCGCGACGCAGACGGCACGCGTCCCAATAGAGCGCGCGCCAGTCCGGATTGACGCCCGGCGCGTCCGACGCAACGAGCGCGTCGAGTCGTTTGCGCAACGCGTCGACCCCGGCAGGGGACGCGTCGATTTCCGGGTTGGCGCCGTCGACGAGCGTTGCGCCTTGCGCGACGGCGCGGCGATAGTCGAGTTCTTCGCCGTCGAAGGCGTCGGCGTCTTCGTCCTCTTCGAGCGCATCGAGAACCTTAGCGACGAGCGCGCGCTCGCGTTCGGAGTCGTTTTCGCTCGTAAAGAGCGCGGCGCGATTTTCCCAGACCGGCTCGTCCTGCACAAGCCAGTCGGCGGTGAGGCGCGCGTTAAAGTCGTTCTCGTCGAAGCGCCATTTTAGCTCCGCGCCGAAGAGCGTCGTTAGTTGCAATAGCGTCGTTGCGACGAACGCCGTCGCGATTACGATTCGCGTGTGTTTTGTCGTCATTCTCTTGATTCCTACAGGCTCCGCGCAAGGGCGGCTTGTTAGTTTCCCGCCGTATTATACGCGAAAGAGAATGAAAAAGCGAGGGGTGGAAAAATCTTTTTGATCTACGACGCGGGAAAAGGTAGGGTAGTCGCGTTGTCGGAGGTCGTCTTGGCGCCGTCGACGCTTCTTTTTACAAGAACGCGAACGCGGTTCGCGCCGATCTTGCCCGCCGCAAAAGAGAGCGAATCAAGCGCGCGACTCGCGACGAAAGCGGAGAGATTTTGACAAGCGGAACACGAGCGGCGCGCGCAAGTTCTTTGGCGAATAGTCGCATTTTGAGGTTTGCGCTTCGGCGCGTTCCTAATTCCAAGGGGCTTCCATAAGACCGACGATCTGCTCGGCTAGCTTATCGATCGCCTCCTGTTGCGCGGTCGCGGTCGACTGTCCCATTTCGGCGACGAGGAACGATTGCGAGTTAATCGTAACGCCGCTCTCTTCGTTGAGCGGGATCGGATTCGTTTCCGCGATAATATTGGCCGTATGCTGATCGCGCCACATGGCGAGCGCGCGTAAATTGACGTTTTTCTGACGCGTGTCGTCGTAACGATTGAACGCCGTTACGGTTTGATCTTCCGAGATCAGACGGACGGAGAGCACGGAGTCGGCGACGTCGGGGGAAGCGAGGACGTACGGGGTCTGCTCTGTAACCTTCTTACAGATCGCTTCGGTGAGTCGTTCGGCGAACGCTTCCCGATACGTGTCCGCCTCGACCATCGGCACGAAAACGGTCTTGATTTCCGTATTGTACATCCCTTGCGGACCGATTTGGTAGCCCGCGCAACAGCAACCCGCCGTAGCGAGCGCGAGTAGCGCGAAGATCGTCGTCGCATAGAGCGCGGCGCGGCGGTTGAGGTTTGTCATGCGTTCCATAGATTGGCGTCCGTCGGATGAAGGCGATCGTTATCTTATTTTGCGTTGCGTTGGATTAGCCGCCGTTTTCGCAGCGGGGTCGTCCGGATTGGGCGCGTCGGCGACGGCGTTTTCGTCCTCGTATTTTCCGAGCTGTTCGAGCGATTCGTCGCGGCGCGCGATTTCCGCCATACTGGCGTCGGGCGCTTCTTCGAAGTATTCGTTAGTGAAGTTCGGGAGGAAGGGTGCGACAGGTCGAATCCATGCGAGTTGATCGACTTCGGCGGGCTTGGTTTCAATTTCTCCGTAGGCTCGCGCCGCTTGGGTTGCGTAAGCGCTGTTTGGATGCTCCTTAACGAGTCGATTGTAGTAACTTCGCGCGGAGGCGTAGTTTCCGCGTCGTTCGTAATATTGCCCTAGTACGAGGAGGCGCTTCGCCTGTTCGTCTTTAATTGTCTCGAGTTCTTTTGTCGCGATCTCGACGTTTCCGCGTCCGCTTTTAATAATAGCTTCGCCGAGCTTTCGCGCTTCGTCGAGCGGCTGCGCGTCGTAGAAGGGTCCGAGGTAGGACCGATGTAGCGCGACCATAGCGAGCCAGCATGCCTTTTCGGCGCGTTCGTTGCCGGGGTAGTTTTCATAAAGCTGACGATAGTAGAAGGCGGCGTTTTCGAAGGAACCGTCTCCTTGTTTAACTCCGCGTCTCATATAGGCGTTAGCGAGCGCAAAGAGCGCTGCGGGCGCGAGTCCGTTATCGGAGACGTCGTTCAGGAAGATCGCTTCGTAAGCGCGGACGGCGCCGGAGAAGGATCCGAACTTTGGCTTGTCGCGATCGGCGTGCATCTTCGGCATTGATTCCTCTTCCGAGAGCTTGACCCAGTAGTTGCCGATATAGAAGAGTCGTTTCGTCGCTATGTCCTTATAAATCGACGCGTTATAAGTCGACACAAGCGCCTTATAACAAGCGAGCGCGTTATTGAAGTCGTGATAGAAGAACCAACATTCCCCCGCGAAGAAGAGTCCGTCTTCTTCAATAAGCGTTCCCGTCTTGGGCGCTCTAAATGGGTTCTTTTTAGCGTCGTCGGGACGCAACGCGGGTCCAGGCCATCGTTTAGCCGCCTTTTCGTAGAGTTGCGCGGCTTCTTTGAGTAGTTTGGGCTCTTTGGTCTTTTCGTATTCTTTCTGCTTAAGGCACGCCTGGCGCATGTACTCGAGCGCCGCCTTTTCGTCGGGCCCCATTCCGAGCCATTCTCGAATGGAGTCTAGTGAAAGCGGATTGTATTTCGACCAATCAATGGGGGTAGGGACGTCCTTTTCCCAGTCTTCGAGTTTGCGATTATACTGTTCGTCGTCGCGCATCATAACGAGAGAATCGGCGGTAACTCTGCGCACGAAAGAACGATCGATATTCTCTTTGCTCGCTTCGTCGCGCGCGAAGAATTCCTCGCCTCCGTCGCTAATCGGCTGGAGATATCGCGGCGTTTTGGAGTCGACGTTGCGCTTGTCCTTGAGCTTTTTGCGCCACGACTGATAATCGTCTTCGAGTTTTTTCTCCTGCTCCTGGCGCTGCGCGAGCGATTCGCGTTTCGGCTGAGGGCGGAAGGATTCGTCTCTAATCGGCTCAAAGACTCCGGACGGCTCTGGGACGTCGACGCCGGAGTTAACGAAGTCTGGTAGTTCGCTCGTCGTGGGCGGCGCGAGCGCGTCGTCTGTTGCCGCTGCGGCTGGTTCGGCGGCCTGTTTGGAACTTTCAGGATTAAGGATCGAAGCGCCGTCGTCGAGGGCGGGGAACGCGGCGTCGATCGTAGGGAAGTCGTCGCTCGGCGCCTGTCCTCGAATTGCGAGGTCGACGTCGAGGCCCGGTTGCGGCGCGTAATATGGCTCTGGCGAATAAATATAAACGCCAGGTTCGGGCTGAGCTGGAGCGTAGTAGACCGGCTGCGGAGGCGGGGCCGGCATAACGTATACCGGTTCCGGAGGCAGCGGCGGGGGACAGCATGAGTCGTCGTAGACGAAAAGACGACAGCCGGACGTCGCGATTGAGGTCGCGGCGAGCGTTAGGGCGATTAGAACTGCGGATTTCTTCTTAACAACGATTTTCATCTTTGGACTTCCTTGTCCCCAATGTGATTTTATGCGAGCGCTTTGTCCATTTGGCGCGTCGGCGCGTCGTCGGAATCGAGTTCGTCGCTCGGCTCCCACAGCGCGAAACGCAAGTAGTCGGCGGATCGCGGACGGCGCGGCAGGTAGCGCGCGAGGTACGGTTCGACGAGCGCGCGATAGTCGGCGCGCGCGCTTGGCGACGCGGCGGCGTACTCCGCCAACGCTTCTTCGTCTCGTTGATCTCGATCGTCGAGCGCGGCGACGCGAAGGTCGTCGAGTTCCGTCGCGAGCACGCGTTCGTCCCGAGCGCGAGTCGCGAGCGCCGTTCGCAGTCGTTCGTACGCGAGCGCGTTCGTCAGGATTGCCTCCGACGCCCGCCTGCTCGATTCGAGGAGCTTGAGCCCGCCGATCGTCGTCGGAACCAGTCCCGGAAGACGCTTCGTCGTCCGGCATTGCGAGCAGACGACCCCGCCCGCGTCGAGTTCGAACCACACGCCGCGCGCGAGATTCGTTATCGCGTCGAGCGGTAGTTCGCGACCGCATTCCGCGCACGCGCGAGTCGTCGGGAACTCGCCGAGGTAGGTCAATAGCGCCGTTTCAAACGCGGCGACCCTGGCGGCGACCTGACCGCGACGTTGCAACGAGTCGAGCGTCGCGTCGGCGATCGTCCAGAGCGCCGGGATCGGCTGGTAATCTTCCGTCGCGAGATCGAGGAGCTCGACGAGGTAGTACCCCGCGTAAAGCCCGCGATAGTTCCTCGCGTTCGGACGGAACCGCCGCGCAAGCTTTGCCTCGGTGAGCAAATCAAGCGCTTCGGAATTCTTCCTGATAAAGGATAGCTTAATTGAGGCGAGTAAGTCAAGAGAGGTTTCAAAAGGATTTTTCTGACGTCGAGCTCCTTTTGCCAGACCTCGCACTTTACCGAACTCTTTCGTAAAAAGCGTGAGAATGAGACTCGATTCCATGAATTCGACGCTCTTAACGACGAGCGCGTCACACTTCTCCATACTCATATCATTCTCCGCTCCGGTAACGAACAAACCCTAGGGGCGCGCCTCTGCGCGTCGAGACATTATGACGAAAAAACCGCTCGGCGTCAAATGGAAAAACGCCGCGCGACAAAGAAAAAACCGAAAGACCCGCGCGGGATCTTTCGGTTGTCAGGGTGGAAGAAGAGATTCGAACCCTCGACCTTCGGAGCCACAATCCGATGCTCTATCCAACTGAGCTACTTCCACCGTCGAGACG
>CADCOO010000298.1 GCA_902803085.1 uncultured Planctomycetota bacterium | reverse complement strand
CGAGCAATCGTCTCCTGAACAAATTGAATTCGCCGCAAAAGAATCGCGTAAAGAAGCTCGTCTTTACCGCCAAACCACTTGTAAATCGTCGCCAGGGAGCCGCCGGATATTCGGACGATCTCGTTAATCGACACGTCGTGATAATCGCGTTCAGCAAAAAGCTGTTCCGCTGCGGCGACAATCCGCGCGTAACGTTCGCGACCGCGCGCCGTGCTCGGAAGTTCGCGCGCTGCGGCGACGCGATCAAACTCCCTTGCGACGCCTTTCGAATCTTTGTTTTTCACCATTTCGGTCCTTATCTTTCTCGTAGTTTCCAGTCTCGGCGACGGCGGAGCCCCTTCAACTCGTAAGTCGGACGATACTTTCTGCTGAACGTCGCGGAAGGATTAAAAGCGTAATGTATTTTACACTACATTTCCACGCCTGTCAAGATTCTTTTATCGAACGCTTTCTTTTATCGGACAAAAGCGCTCGTCGAGCAATACGCGCGAAACCGCCGAAAAGAGCGTCGACCTCGTTCTTCAGAAAAGCGCGCAATAAAACTTTCACAACCTTATTGATTTTCCTACGCGCCTTTTGTATGATAGAGAAAAACGCCTGCGGACGCGGACGCCGCAGGGTTATTCGAACAACAGCAGAACCATTCGCGCGAGTGCGTGCGGAATGGAGCGAGGTGTTTTTATGAAATCAAACGAACGTCGAATTGATCGTCGCGCCTTTTTAAAGGGCGCCGCCCTTTCCGGCGCGGCCGCCGCGCTGTCGCCGATGGTAATTCCAGGCTCAGCGCTCGGGCTGGACGGCGCGGTTGCGCCCAGCGCTAAGGTCAACATGGGCGCGATCGGTATTGGTTCGCGCGGCGGGCACGACCTTGGAATCTTTCTGAGTCGTCCCGACGTGCGATTCCGCGCGATCTGCGATATTCGCCGGGTGCGTCGCGAAGCGGTGCGCGATCAGGCGAACCAAACGTACAACGACAATGAATGCGCCATGTACAAGGATATGGAAGACCTCCTTATCCGCGACGATATCGACGCCGTTCTCATTGCGACCGGCGACCGCTGGCACACCATGGCGTCAATTACGGCGGCGAAATTCGGCAAAGACGTCTACTGCGAAAAGCCGCTCTCCCTCACGATTCAAGAGAGCCGCGCGCTCGCCGACGCCGTCGCGCGCTATGGAATCGTTTATCAAGCGGGCACGCAACGCCGCAATATCGGCAACTTCATGCTCGCCGCCGAAATCGCCGCGAGCGGTAAGCTCGGCAAGCTGACCGAAGTCCACGCCAACACCCTGTGGCCCGCCACCGACCAAGACTGGTACCCTGCGGAACCGGAACCGGACGTCAATGAAGTCGACTGGGATCGCTGGCTCGGTCCTTGCCCGTGGCGTCCCTACAACAGCAAATACGTCGCCGGCGACTGGCGCGGTAAGTTCGACTTCCACGGCGGCGGTATTCTCGAATGGGGTTCGCACACCGTCGACTTGTGCCAGTGGGCGGCCCAAAAGGACCACACGGCGCCGGTGCGGTACGAGCCGCAATTCAACGACGACGGCTCGATCGCCGGACACATTTGGGCTTATTACGACGACGGCCTGAAGCTCGTTATGCGCTCCGACGGCTGGCTTGGACTCGGCACGTGCTCCGCGCGCTACGTCGGCGAGGAAGGTTGGGTTGAAACGGGCGACAGCGGGCGCATGGCGGTCTCGAACGACAAGTTGCGCAGCGAGCTGAAATATTTCGGCATGCCGGGCACGGATCCGACGACGCACATTGCGGAGTTCATCGAATGCGTTAAGACGCGTCGCAATCCCGCGGCAAACGCTGCGGTCGCGGCCCAGTCGCACATCGCCTCTCACTGCGCGTACATCGCGTGGCAACTCCAACGCACGATCGAATTCGATCCTGTCAAAGAAGAATTTAACGACGCGGACGCCAACCGTATGCGCACGCGTGCGATGCGCGCGCCGTATACGCTCTAATCGCAATGTTTTTGTCGGAACGTATTTACCGTTGTAACGCTTGAATTACGCTAAACGTCGCGCGAAGCTAATCGCGCGCGTTGGAGATATAATATGATGAAACGTTTATCCTTTCTAGCGCTCCTTGCGAGCGCGGCGCTCGTCGCGACCGTCAACGTCGCGTCCGCGCAAACATGGTCGGAACTCCAGACCTCGACCGACGAAGCGCTCCTCGTTCAGGCTATTGAAAAGCCCGGCGATTCCCCCGAAGATATTCACACGAAAAACGTCGCCGTTAAACGACTTGCTATTTACGGAACGCCAAAGTCGATTCCCGCGCTCGTCGCAATGCTGCCGAACGAAAAGCTCAACTTCAACGCGAGATTCGCGCTCGAAGCCATGCCGTTCCCGGAAGTCGACGATGCGCTTGCTAAAGCCGCCAAAGAACTTAGCGGTCCGCAACTCGTCGGCGTCGTCGATACGATCGGCGTGCGCGCCAAGCCGGAATCCGTAAAACTCCTCAAAGAGCTGCTCGCCGACGCGAAAGAGCCCGTTCTCCAGAAGGCTATCTACGCCGCGCTCGGCATGATCGCGACGAAAGACGCCGGCGACGCGCTGCTCGACGCCGCGAAGTCCGCCGATAAACTCGAATTCCTCGCCGCGCGCGGACTTGGCGACGCGCTGCTCGACGTCGCCGACGCTACGAAAGACGCCGCTTATTACGTCGCCGTTATCGAAGGCGCGTTCCCGAGATTCGAAAAAGACGCCGCGTTCTATCGCTTCGTCTTGCTCAATAGCGACGTCGAGAAGGTCGTTGAAACGATCAAGGGCGGCGACGCCTCCGCGTCCGACGCCGCGCTCAAAACGGTGCGCGAATTCGCTCCGGACGCTTCCGCTAAGCTCGCCGAAGCGCTCGTAAAAGGTCTCGATTCCTTCCCAGCCGATCGCCAACAGTACGTTCTCCGCGCGCTCGGCGACCTCAAGGCGGACGCGGCGAAAGACGTCGCGTTCCCCGCGCTCAAGAGCGCCGCGACTTCCGAATCGCTCGAACTGCAACTCGCCGCGATCAAAGCGCTTACAAAATACGCTGATCGTCTCGAAAACGTCGCCTTTACGCAAGGCGCCGATAAGTTCGAGTCCGCGCCGCTCTTCGACGCCAAGGTCGCGCTCGGAGTCGCGCTCCAGAAGGCCAAGCCGGCCCTCTTTGAGAATCCGACCGCCGGCGCGCTCGTCGACGATCTCTCCGAAAAAGACGCGCTCGTGCAGCTCAAGATCATTGAACTGGCGCGCGTAAAATCCGCCGCTAAGACGCTCGTTAAGATCGCCGAAACGAAGACGGGCGCGCTGCGCGACGCCGCGCTCGCCGCGCTCTCCGAAATCGTTGAACTCGACGACCTCGATCTCCTCGTCCAAGCGCTCAACGGCGAGACGGACGATCAGAAAGTCGACTGGCTGCTGCGCGCCGCCTGCACGCGCCTGCCGCGCGAAGACTGCGCCGCTAAGGTCGCCGATATCTTCGAAAAAGCGGATCTTGAACAGAAGATCAAGATCCTGCCGCTTCTCAAGCAAATCGGAGGCGCCGTCGCGCTCAACGCCGTCGCTAACGCGTGCAATAGCGGCGACACGGTCGATAAAGCGACCCAAATCCTGGGCGAATGGAACACTCCGGAAGACGCCGAGCAAGTCGCCGCCATATGCCTCGCCATTGCGCAACAAGCGACCGACGCCAAGTATCATTCGCGCGGAATTCGCGGATACGTACGCGTCGCGCGACAGTTCGATCTACCGGTCGCGCGCAAGATTGAAATGTGCAAAATCGCCTTCGACGCCGCAAAACGCGCCGAGGATAAAGCTCTTATCTTCGAAGTCTTTAAGCGCAATATCGTCGCCGAAAACGTCGCCGCTGCGCTCGAATACGTCAAGTATCCCGAGTATAAAGACGCCGCTTGCGACGCCGCCGTTACCGTCGCTGAAAAGATTCGCGTAAGCCAGCCCGCATGGAACTGGAACGCAAAGTCGGGCGACGACGCGAAAGACGCCGCCGCCAAGATTCTCGTCGACGGCATGAAGAAAGTCGTCGAGACCGCCTCTGATCAGGCGATTAAAGATCGCGCTCAGAAGCTCCTGTAATTCCTTGGTAATTTTTTGATTACGCAACGGCTCGCGGCGACGATACGCCGCGAGCGTACTCACAATATATTAGGAAAGGTCGACATGAAAAAATCAATCGTCGTCGCGCTCATTCTCGGCGTTTGCGCCGTCGCTAGTTCGCTCTTCGCGCAAGAAGGTCAACCCCTTAACGCGCTCACGGAACAAGAAAAGGAACTCGGTTTTGAACTGCTCTTCGACGGAGGACCGCTCAGCCCTGATATCTGGCAGAGCAGTATCGAAGGCTACCCCGTTAAGGACGGATATTTCGTCTGCGAAAAGGGCGGCAATCTCATGACCAAAAAGAAGTACTCCGACTTCATTCTCCGGTTCGAATTCCAAGAACCAGAAGACGAAAAGAACTGGGGCAACAACGGCTGCGGTATTCGCGCGACCGCGCCGAATCTCGACGCCGCCTACAACGGAATGGAGCTCCAGATCATCGCCGACGACGTCGCCGATAAGATCGCGCCGTGGCAAGCGCACGGCTCCATTTACGGAATCGTACCCGCCAAGCAAGGCGCTCAAAAGCCGCGCGGCGAATGGAACTACGAGGAAGTCATTGCGATCGGTCCTTTCATTAAGGTCATCGTCAACGGCGAACTCATTGTCAACGCCGATATTACGAACGCCAAGCCGATCCACGACGCCGAACATCCCGGTCTCCACAACAAGTCCGGGTTCGTCGGGTTCCTCGGACATAGCGACCCGGTGAAATTCCGCAACGTTCGCATTCTATCGCTCGAAAAGTAAGAGGCGTTTGATACGAACTTAACGTCGTAAGACAAATCGCGTTCTTATTTCGGTAAGAACGCGATTTTTTCGCTACGCAACTCAGCCGAGAGAAAGACACTATGAAACTTGTCTTCGCGTCCGACTCATTTAAAGGAACCCTGTCAAGTCGCGAAACGGGCGAACTCTTAACGCGCGCCGCGCGCGACGTCTTCGGAGAATGCGAGACGGTCGTCGTGCCCGTCGCGGACGGGGGCGAGGGCGTCGCCGCCGCAGTAATCGAAGCGCGCGGAGGACGCCGTATCGAACGCGACGTTCGCGGTCCGCTAGGCGACGCGACGCGCGCGTGGTTCGGACGATTAAGCGATACGGAGGCGATCGTTGAAATGGCGATTGCGTCCGGACTTACTCTCGTTCCCGAAGCGCGGCGCGATCCAACGCAAACGTCGACCTATGGAACCGGCGAACTCGTTAAAGCGGCGCTCGACTCCGGCGCGACTAAAATCGCAATTGGAATCGGCGGCTCCGCAACGAACGACGGCGGCATGGGATTCGCTATAGCGCTCGGCGCGAAATTCTATGATCGCAACGGCGCGCTTCTCGAAGGCGTCGGCGCTAATCTCGAACGCGTCGACCGCGTCGACCTTAGCGGCCTCGACGCAAGGCTTAAAAACGCTCGACTTACCGTTATGTGCGACGTCTCTAATCCGTTATGCGGCGAAAACGGCGCGACCCGCGTCTTCGGACCGCAGAAAGGCGCGACCCCGGAAGTCGTCGAACGTCTGGAAGCCGGAATGCTCAATTATCGCGACGTCCTCATGCGCGAATTTGGGCTCGATCCGAACGCGATCCCAGGCGCGGGCGCGGCGGGCGGTCTCGGCGCCGCGTTGCGAATTCTTTTTAACGCGGAAATGAAGTCGGGAATCGAAACGACGCTCGATCTCGTTCAATTCGACGAAATCATTCGCGACGCCGATCTTATCGTAACGGGCGAAGGTCGCGCGGACGGGCAGAGCGCGTGCGGCAAGGTTCTTAGCGGGGTCGGCGGGCGCGCGTTGCGCGTCGGTGTTCCTTGCGTCGCGCTCTGCGGTTCGGTCGGACCGGGCTACAAGGAACTCTATCGCCTTGGTATTGACTGCGTTACGACGACAATCGACTCGCCTATGTCCCTACAAGACGCGCTTAATCGAGCGCGCGAACTGTATTACGACGGCGCCCTTCGGCTCTTCCGACTCGTCCGAATCGGCGCCGCGCTTGTCGAACACGGTAGAAGTTAAGGCGCTCGACCGCGTCTGAGGTTAAAGGTTATGGAAGCGGATTTTTCAACGTGCGGCGCGCTAATGGCGCTCCTTTTCGCAATTGTGGGGATCGTCTTTAAAGTTCCAACGCCGTACAGTCTCATCTTTGGCGCAATTGCGGGCGGTCTCTTGGGAAGCGGCAATCTTGACGCGACCATTAAGGCGGTTACGAACGGCGCAAGCTCCATGACGTCGCCGGCGTTGCGCATCTTTACAAGCGGAATCCTCGCCGGCTCGCTTGTTAAGACGGGCGCGGCGGAAAAAATCGCGGAAACGATTATCGCGATATTCAGGGAAAAACGCGCCGTCCTCGCCATATGTCTTGCGTCCGCCGTCATATGCGCCGCCGGCGTCTTTATCGACGTCGCCGTGATTACCGTCGCTCCGATCGCGCTCGCCATCGGCCAAAAGCTAAACCTCTCCAAAGCGGGCGTAACGATCGCTATGATCGGCGGCGGCAAGGCGGGAAATATTGTTTCACCGAACCCGAACACAATCTCAACCGCCGATATTTTTGGCGTCGACCTAACGTCGCTAATAGCGCGCAATATCGTCCCCGCGATCTTGGCGCTAACGGTCGCCGTTTTTATCGCGTCCATACTTTCCAAGCGCCAAGGGGACGATATTAGCGAGAACGAAAAGACGACGGAGACGTCCGCGCAACTGCCTTCCTTCTTTGCGTCAATTCTGGGTCCGATCGTAATTCTCGTTCTGCTCGCGATGCGACCGCTAGCAGGCGTCAAGATCGATCCGATTTTAGCGCTGCCGATCGGCGGGCTCGTCTGCGCGCTCGCGACGGGTAAGGCGCGTAACTTTTTGGAATATTCCGAGTTCGGCTTGAACAAAGTCGTCGGCGTCTCAATCCTGCTGATTAGCGCGGGCGCGATCGCGGGAATCATTAGCGAATCGACGCTTAAGGAAGACGTTACGACGTTGCTCACGCGTCTTAACGCGCCGACGTTTGCGCTTGCGCCGATCGCGGGCGTTTTCTTTAGCGCGGCGACGGCGTCGACGACGGCTGGCTGTACGGTGGGAAGCGGCGCGTTTGCGTCGACGCTCGTTCACGGCGGGGTTCCTGCGGTTGCGGCGGGCGCCATGTTGCACGCAGGCGCAATTACGCTCGACTCTTTGCCGCACGGTTCTTTCTTTCACGCGACGGGAGGAGTCGTGCGCATGAGTTTCGTCCAGCGCGCCAAGCTCATACCGTACGAAGCGGCGATCGGTTTCGCCGCCGTAGCGTCTTCGACCGCGATCTATATGATTTTTGGCAAGTAACCCTTTATCAATATTGCACAACTAATTAGGCGTTTTCATGTACTTTACGACGACAATTACCCCTCAAATCGCCGACACCGACATGCAGGGGCACATTAACTTCCTCGCGTACTCGCTCTGGTTCGATCGCGCGCGCACGCAACTCTATAAAGAAATCTCGCCGAATCTCGACTTTCGCCCGCACGGCATGGTCGTTCTTAAGACGGAAATAACCTTCCTTAAAGAGGTCTACGTTCAGCACGACGTCGATCTGCGCGCTTGGGTCAGCGTGCTTGGAAATAAATCCTTTGAAATGACGCAAGAATGTCGACAGAACGGCGAACTCTGCGCGGTCGGTAAAACGATTTTCTGCGCCTTCAATTTCGACGAGCATAAAAGCGAGCCGATTCCAGACGCCTTCCGCGCCGTTCTCGAGAAATACGTCTGGCGCGAACCTGTGTTATAAGCGACGGACGTCGGAGGATAATAATGTTCGCCACGATGAAAATTCAGCCGCAGGTCGCCGACACGGACCTATTCGGCGCCGTCGACTATATTGCCGCGACGCGCTGGTTCGACCGCGCGCGCACGCCAATCTATAACGAACTCTTTCCGGGCTTTCATCTTAAACCGCACGGACTCGTAGTCGTTAACGTCGCCGTCGAGTACTATAGCGAAGCGCTGGTCGACGACCTCCTTGAAACGCGAACGTGGGTCAGTCGAATCGGCAATCGTTCCTTCGATATAACGCAAGAGTTATGGAAGACGCGCGAGAACGGCGACAAGATTCTTTGCGCGACAAGCGTTTGCATCTTCTCAACGATTAACTTTACCAACCATAAAAGCGAGCCGCTCTCCGGACGTTTTCTCGAAATACTCAACAAATATTCCTGGTCCCCAGCGGAAGAAAACAAGGGCGCGCAATGACTTTCGATCGACCGCCTATTCTGCGCGTGCAAGAGTTGACGTACTCGCCGAGTCCGAACGTCGATATTCTCCATGAGATTAACTTCGACGCCGACGTCGGCGAACGCGTCGCGCTCGTCGGCGCCAACGGCGCGGGCAAAACGACGACGTTGCGTTGCGTCGCGCGTCTCGTCGACCGTTGGCGCGGCGACGTCCTTATCGAAGGAGTAAGCGCGCGCGAATTGTCAAGACGCGAGCTTGCCCGCAAGATCGCCGTCGTGCCGCAGATCGTCGGACGGTTCGGAAATTACACCGCGCGTCAGATAGTCGCGCTCGGGCGACTTCCCTATCTCGCGCGGTTGGCGCGCGCCGGGAAGGTCGACGACGCTATTGTCGAAGACGCGCTCGAACGGGTCGGGGCCGCGCAGTTCGCCGATCGGCCAATCGATTCGCTCAGCGGCGGCGAACGCCAAAAGACGCTCCTCGCCGCGGCATTTGCGCAAGAGCCGACGATACTGCTCCTCGACGAGCCGACGACTTTTCTCGATTACCACAGTCAAGCGGAAATATCCGACGCTATCGACGCGTGGCTTCGCGATCGCGGCGCCGTCGCCGTCGAAGCGACGCACGATCTCAATCGCGCGGCGCTCCTAACGCGTCGCGTCGTCGCGCTGCGCGGCGGACGGCAGGTCTATT
>CADCOO010000297.1 GCA_902803085.1 uncultured Planctomycetota bacterium | reverse complement strand
CCGAGCGTCTCCAACAGGAATCGAACCTGCAACCTTCGGCTTCGGAGGCCGACGCTCTATCCAATTGAGCTATGGAGACGGAATCGTTCTTCGTACGTAACTGAAGAACGACGTAATTATATTGCGGAAGCCGGCGTCGTCAAGACGCTTTTCCGATAGCGAGGAGCGTTAGATTAGCGTGTCAAGGCGATTGATCGGCTTCTCGAGTTTGGTGAGACCGAGACCCGGCTTGTCGCTGAGGACGAGCTTGCCGTTTGGTTCGGTGCGAACGCCGTCGAAGAGATCGTTTGAGATGAGGAGATTACCGTCGAGATCCGCCCAGTCGACGGCGGGCGAGAGTTGCGCCGCCGCAGAGATTGCGCACGACGTTTCCGTCATACAGCCGACCATGACCTTCATATCGAGCGCGCGCGCGAAATTGAGCATTTTCCACGCTTCTCGCAATCCCGTGCACTTCATAAGCTTGATATTGATACCGGAAAAGACTCCCTTCAGTTTGGGAATATCGGTCAGACGCTGCAGCGACTCGTCGGCCATAATCGGCAACGGGCTTCGTTCGGTAATCCAGGCGATATCGTCGTGCTTAGTCTTCTTCATTGGCTGCTCGACCATAACAATCCCTTGTTCGTGGAGCCATTCGATCATTTCGAGCGCGTAGACCTTGTCCTTCCAGCCCTGATTGGCGTCGACGGCGATCGGCTTGTCGGAGACGGCGCGAACCGATTCGATCATTTCGCGATCGCTCTTCTTGTCGCGTCCGAGCTTAACCTTTAGCAGCTCGAATTTCGCCGCTTCGCGCGTCTTTTCCATGACTTTTTCGGGCGTATCGATGCCAATGGTGTACATTGTCGTTGGGGTCTTTTCCTTATTGAGTCCCCAAATTCGCCACCAGGGCTGCCCCATAAGCTTTCCGACGAGATCGTGAAGCGCGAGGTCGATAGAGCATTTCGCGGCGGCGTTGTTTTCGCAGATTCCATCGACGTAGGTTAGAATGTCGTCGAGCGCAAAAGGATCGTTGAACTGCGAGAGATCGACGCGTTTGAGGAACGCCAGAACCGAATCGGTCGATTCGCTCAGATAGGGCGGCATCGACGCTTCCCCGTACCCGACGATTCCGTCGCATTCGATTTCGACCTGCACGCCCATCGTTTCCGTGCGCGTAACGCCCGAGACGCCGAACGCGTGTCGAAGCGTGAGAAGGTAGGGCCTAAAAGAGAGTTTCATTTTTCCAAGAGCGCTTGCGGCGTCTGCGACTTGCGGCGCGGCGAACGCGGAACGCGCGCTCGATTGAGCGAAAGCTGCGCCGAGCGTTGCGGCGAGGGAAGCGCGCATGAAATTGCGGCGTGTCGACATAACGTTGTGTCCTTTTGAATAATAATCGTGTCCATGGCGAGCGCGTTGCGGCGCCGATCGTCGCAACTTGCCTTTATTATAACCTTACAATCGGTGAAAGCACGGCGTCATTTTGTTAAAGGTGCAAAATTCTTTAAAGCCAAGCTCGTCCCGCAAAATTGCGCGCGCGTCTTCGAAACGCTCGGCTAGTTGCGACGGCTTGTGCGCGTCGCTGCCGAGAGTAAGAATCCGACCGCCAAGGTCGCGATAAAGTCGCAAAATTGCGCGGCTCGGCGACGTGTCCTCAAGCTCGTACCGCCAGCTTGACGTATTAAGTTCAAGTCCTTTGTCGTCGCGAATCGCCTGTTGGAGAATCGCGGCGACGAGCTCGCGAACTTTTGCAAATGGATAAACGCCGGATTGGTCGTAGCGCGATAAGAGATCGAGGTGCGCGAGAACGGAATAGTTTTTGAAGTTCTCAACGATAGCGAGCAATTCCTGATAATAGCGCAGATTGTACTCCTCTTGCTCTTTACCGCGTTGAAAATCCTGGTTCCAGAATTCAAGATCGTCGATTTCATGCACGCTCAATAGTACGAAATCGAACAGCGCGCGATATTTCTCAAAGAGCGCGTCGTATTGCGTCGTCGTGCCCTTTTGCGCGCCGAATTCCAGACCGCGTCGCAATTTGATTCGATCGCCGTAACGCGCTTCGAGGGCGCCGATCTTGTCAAAATAAGCGGAATAACTAACGTTACGCTGATTGATCGCCTGAATCCAGAGGATTTCGCCCGAATCCTTCCAATTGGCTTTGACGCCGTAGTCGACATGATCGGTAAAGCATATCTCGTCGAGCCCAATTTGAATCGCGCGTTCGACGACCGCTTCCATTGGCGTCTCGGAATCGTCGCTGAATTCCGTATGGATATGGTAATCCGCGTTCATTTGTCAACACTCCAACGACTATTTTGCGTACGCTTTGTTTTGGCCGATCGGATGAAAATACTCCGTCTCCGGCGCGCCGATCATGCGCGCGACCTTTTGTAGCTCCTTCGCGTTACCCTCGTCGTAGAGAGGCGAGTCGGGATCCAAACTCGCCTCGTGCACCGAAGTCGCCGAATGGATAAAAAGTCCGTCTCCAATATAGAGTCCGACGTGCCGCCAGCCGATAGCGCCGTTCGAGCGTTTGGCGCCGAAGAGGAGCAAATCCCCGGGCTCATATCCACGCCAGCCCTTCGACATGTCGACCTCAATTCCTTCGCGCTGAATCTGACTCACGTCGCGCAGAATATTGTACCCGTTTGTATAGAACGCGAAATTAATCAGTCCGCTACAGTCGACTCCCTTTGCGGACGTTCCGCCCCAGACGTAGGGACGACCGAGCATTCTGCGCGCGCTCGCAATGAGATTTTCGGCGGTAAGCTCGCGCGTCGCAAGCCATTCGTTCCACTCCATTGCCCCGGACGCTTCGATCCAACCGAGTCGCCCGTCCGGCGTCTCGACGCGATAATATCCGTCGCGTTCCTCTTGGTCTTTCCAGACCATAACGTTGTTCGCAACTAGATCGGAGATAGACGCGGAGTTCGCGTCCGGTTCCGAAAAAATATCGCCGACGTTGCGCAGCCACACGAGTCGCGGGGCGTCGAGCCACGCGTCGTACTCTTCTTGCGTCATGCGGCGCACGCTACCGCGCGTCGTATAGCCGATATATCCGTCGGCGTTCTGAACAAGAATCCAATAGCTCGGGGTCTTCTTGAGAACGCGAACCGGGGTCCCCATGAGCGACTGCGTGCTCCATTCGGCGCCGTAGTCTGGCACCGTCTGAATCTGAATTGTGGAGTAGACGACGATCGCGCGCCATTTGCCGTCGAGTTCGTCGTTTTCCTCGGGATAGAGCGCCGCTTCAATCTTCCAATTACGGAAATCCTTTTGTAGTTCGAGCGCAGCGTTGCGCGCGGCGGCGGAGGTCGTCTCGAGGCGCGCTTTGGGCGGATTAGCGTTTTCGCTGAATTCGACGTTAAAGAGTTCGAGTCTTTTGTCGGGCGCGAATTGCGCTTTAATCTCGTCGAGTTTGGCGGCGATCGCGGTCTTTTCGCTCGCGCCGTCGCTCTCTTGCGCGGCGGCGACGTAAGCGCCAACAAGGAGGAAGGGGAGCGTTAGCGTCGTGAGGAGGGTCGCTCTTTTCATGGCGTCGTTTAATTGCTAGGGTAAAAGTTGAATTTGTAGAACGCGCGGCGCTAGTTTTATCAAAAAGGTCGCGCGCGTATTGCGGAAGGGCGTTTCTTTTCGTATACTTATTGCCGTTGAAGCTACTCGACGCGTTGGAACGCGTCGTTTCCTACTAACAATAAGGTTGAACTATGCGACTCATGCGATTAACCGCGCGAACCGTATTAGGGCTCGCGCTCGTACTTTCCGTTATTTTATCCTGTCGAGGCGCCTTTGCCCAGTCGGAATGGCAAAAAAAAGTCGTCGATCTAATCAATGCGAATCAATTCTCGGACGCGACGGCGCAACTTGTTTCGTTGCGCGATCTGTCTCCGGAAGAACAGATTCAAAAGGACTGGTATATTGAACTAATGCGCCGCATTCGGATCGAATTCCGTTATAGCGAGGCGCAGATTAAGGAACAGCTCAAGGAAGCCGGTTACGATACGAGCGACGAAAAGATGCGCGAGTGGGAGTCGAAGCGTTACCTCGAAATGCGCGCGATCGACGGCGAACGCCGCTACTTCAAGCACGCGGTGGCCAACCTTGCTCGACTCGATCCCGAACTGCGCGCTAATCGCGTCGTAACGGAATACGACAAGCAGGCGACGGCGGCGCGCATTCAAGGTTGCGTCGATATGATCGAAGCGTCGGACGGCAAGGGCAAGCTGACGCACGGTCGTCATAACGTCTTTACCTGCGTCGCGACGATTCCCGCCAATACGATTCCGGCGGGCGAGCTCGTGAAATACTGGGCGCCGTTCCCGCGCACGACCTGCGCGCGTCAGCAGGACGTCAAGTTGGTTTCCGTCGACGCCGACCGTTACGAAATTTCGCCCGAGTCCGATCTCCAGCGCACCGTCTACATGGAAAAGACCGCCGAGAAGGACAAGGACGTCGTCTTTAAACTCGTCTTTGAAACGACGAGCTACGCGCAGTATTTCTCGCAAGAGTATCTTCTCGAGAACGCCAAGCCGTACGACGAAAATAGCGAAGTCTATAAGACCTACACGGCGGAATACCTCCCGCACATGATTAAGACCGACGCCATGAAGAAGTGGGCGCAAGAGATTGTCGGCGATGAAACGAACCCCGTTAAGAAGGTCTCGCTGCTTTTCGATAAGATTGACGCGACCTATCCTTGGGCCTCCTCGAACGAGTACGGCACCATGACCTGCATTCCGGAATACGTCATTCGAGAAGGACACGGCGACTGCGGCATGCTCACGCTGCTCCTCATCTCCGCGTGCAGAAGCGTCGGCGTACCCGCCAAATGGCAGAGCGGCTGGACTATGAAGAATTCCGGCTCATGCGGCATGCACGACTGGGGCGAAATCTACTACGAAGGAATCGGTTGGGTCCCGATCGATATGTCCTACGGTAAAATGAAGAGCGACGATCCGGTCGTGCGCGATATCTATAAGAGCGGGCTCGATCAGTATCGTCTCGTTATTAACGACTCCATTGGTCGTCCTCTCTTCATTCCGAAGAAGTACTTCCGTAGCGAACCCGTCGACCTTCAAGCGGGTGAAATCGAAACGAAAGACGGGAATCTCTACTTCAATAAGTGGAACTTCGAGATGACCGTTGAGACGAAATAGAGATCGCTTTTTCCCTTATTTACCTTGGACGACGCGCTTCGCTTTTGGCGGAGCGCGCCGGTTCTTTTGAGCCCCCCGGCGCTTGTTTCTAGTTGACGTTAAAGACAGGAGACGGAAATGAAACGTTTGACGACGCCTCTTTTATTGATATTAGTTGCGTGCTCTAGCGCGATCACGCTTTTCGTTTCCAGTTACTGTTTTTCTCAGGACTCCGGACTCCAACGCGTTGAAGTCAATAATCCCGACGCGGACGCCTATCTTGCGGTCGGATTATGGTCCTGGGTCGTGCCGACCGACGTCGACGAGGATGGAAATACAGATCTGATCGTAAGTTGCGAGGACGTGCCGTACAACGGCGTCTGGTATTTCCGCAATAGCGGGGACGATCCCGTCTTTCCAACCTTTGAGAAGGCGAAGCGCCTTAGTCGCGGCGTAATTAACGTCCAGCCGAGCTGGGTCGACGGTAAGTTGCGCGTCCTTACGCCGGGGAACGAGTATCCCGATTTTATTCACACGGGGGTCGACAAGCCGGTTCCGTTAAAGTCGGGGGACGAGCCTCTGGCGCAGAACGTGCATTTCAATAAAGTTCGCGGCAATATGTGGCGACTCGTCGACTACGACGGGGACGGGCTTACCGATATTGTCGTTGGAAGCGACGACTGGACCGATTACGGTTGGGACGACGCGTACAACGCGGACGGGGTCTGGCAGAACGGTCCGCTACGCGGCAACCTTTATCTTTTACGCAATATTGGAACGAACGAGACTCCGCAGTATGAAAAACCCGTCATGTTGACGGACGTCGAAGGGAAGAATCTTGAGACTTTCGGTTGGCCGAATCCGAATTTCGCCGATTGGGACGGGGACGGCGATCTTGATATTCTCGGGATTGAATTCCGGGATACGATCCAATATTCCGAGAACGTTGGGACGCGAACGGCGCCGAAGTACAAGCCGTTCGAGCCGATAACGCTCGCAGACGGAACGCGCGCGGCGGCGGAACTTGCCATGCCGACGATCGTGGCGTTCGACTGGAATAAGGACGGAGCGCTCGACGTCTTGCTCGGCGACGAAGACGGTCGCGTCGCGCTCTTTCTCAATAAGGTCAAATTGCGCGACGGACGGCCAGACTTTGAACCGCCCCGATATTTCAAGCAGACTCCTGATCTTCTAAAATGCGGCGCGCTTTCAACGCCGTGGGGCGTCGATTGGGACGACGACGGCGACTGGGATTTGATCTGCGGCAATAGCGCGGGCTACGTCTTCTTCTTTGAGAATCTGAGCGGGCCGGGCGTTGAGACCCCGAAGTGGGCGACTCCGGTTGCGCTGTGTAGCGAGCCGGATCCGGAACTTCTCGCGGCGACGCGCGCGCTCGTGCCCGAGGACGCGACGCTCGTCGAGACGCGCCGGGACGGAACGGCCCCGATTCGCATTATGGCGGGACCGAACGGTTCGATCCAAGGTCCGGCTGAGCCGAAGTGGGGTTATACGACGCTTTCGGTCGCCGATTGGGACGGGGACGGTCTGAAAGATATCGTTGTGAATTCGATTCTCGGCAATGTGTTGTGGTACCGCAATCTTGGCGCGAAGGGCGCGCCGAAGCTCGATCAGCCGCGCGCGATCGAAGTCGAATGGCAGGGGGACGCGCCGAAACTAGCGTGGGGTTGGCGATTCCCGAAAGGCAAGGAGCTGCTTACGCAATGGCGTACGACTCCCGTCGCGATCGATTGGAACGCGGACGGGCTGACCGATCTTGTCATGCTCGATACGGAAGGGTATTTGGCGTTCTTTGAACGCTATCGCGACGCGGACGGCGCGCTAAAAGTGAAGTCTCCGGAGCGCGTCTTGCTCGACGCAGCTGGCGAGCCGTTGCGCTTGAACGCGGGTCGCGCGGGCGGTAGCGGGCGGCGCAAGATTTGCTTCGTCGACTACAATCGGGACGGGAAAATGGATCTTCTTGCGAACGGCTTGAACGCGGATCTTTATCTCCAGACGCGCGCGGAAGACGGACGCTATTACTTTACGCTCGCCGGTCCTATTGATCCTCGCCCGATTCGGGGGCATAGCACGAGTCCTACGGTAGTCGATTTCGACGGGGACGGGGTCATGGATCCGTTGGTAGGCGCGGAAGACGGTCATTTCTATTATAAACGCAACGACTGGGCGCCGAATCAGACGGGAATAGTTCAATTTGAATCGGACGCGTTGCGAATTGAGTCGGCGCTAATGCGCGCGCCTTTGAAGAGCGGCGCGAAGGCGTTTGCGAATCGCGACTACGTCTGGATCGACGTCGACCCGGAATTGGAAGGTCGAGACTATCTCCAGACGCGCGGGGGCGAGCCGGTCGACGTTGTCGTTATTGCGAAAAAGGATACGACAGTTGAGATTCTAGTTGGACTCGCGGCGCCGATTAATCGCGCCGCCTCCTATCTTACGACTAGCGCCGAGCAGAAATTCTCAGCCGCCGTCAAAAAGGAGGACGTAATTAAATATACAGACGGTGGAAAATCGAGGTTGACTCTCTTCGAGAAGAAACTTAAGGCGGGCGAGACGTGGAAGGTTCCCGTCGAAACGTGGACCGGCGCGTTGGTTTTGATACCGCAGGAGAAATCATTGTAACGACCTTCGAAGCGCAAGAAGAAGGATCGGAGTTTAAAAGGAGAATAACGGTGGAACGTACGATTACTGTTAATCAAGAGAGATGCATTCACTGCGGGCTGTGTTTGAAGGATTGTATTGCCAAAGCGCTAGAGTTCGATAGCGGCGGTTTTCCCCGTTATGCGGACGGGGGCGCGGAACGCTGTTTAGAATGTCAGCACTGTATGGCGATCTGCCCAGCGGCCGCGCTCTCATTTGGCGGAGTCGACCCCGACGAACTCGAGCCGACCTCTTACGGTTCCGACGAAGAGCTTCGCAAGATAATCCTCTCGCGCAGGAGCGTGCGACTCTTTAAAAACGAGAGCGTTCCCCCCGAGAAGATCGAGAAAATCAGCGCGCTGCTATCATATCCGCCGACCGGCGTTAATATCGACTCGCTTCATTTTTCGATCGTTTCCACTAAGGAGAAAATGAACGAGATCGTAGAAATGGCGCGCGAACGCATTATGACCTCGACGGAAGACAGCCCGATCATTGACCGCGCGCGAGAATACTATCAGCGTGGCGAAGACCTTATTTTTCGCACCGCCGCAGCAATGGTCGCCGTCGCCGTCGATAAGGAGAAGGTTGCGCCAAGCTGTAAGAACGCCGACCCGATTATCGCCCTCTCTTACCTCGAGCTCTACGCCCATACGCTCGGTCTCGGCGCCGTCTGGTGCGGGCTGGCGACGGTTCTCTTTAATCTGTTCCCCGATCTTTGCGACGCTATTAAGATTCCCGAGGGATTTGAGCTGAATTACGTCGTATTACTCGGCGTTCCCGACGTAAAGTATGCGCGCGTCGTCAAGCGGGATCGGAAGTGCGTTACGATTTTGTAGGAGTTATGACTCGGCGGCGATTGTCGCGCCGTCATTTTGGTTGCCGCCGAAAAGATCCGAACGCGTTCCCACCATAGCGGTCAGGATAAGGACGACGTCATTGATTTGATAGACAAGGAACCAATTTGGTTCAATGTACAATTATCGAAAATCTTTCAAGGAACCCGATAGCTGACGTCGTATCATGTCGACGGGACTTGTATCGTGACGTTGTGAGACAGAGATTAGCTTCGCAAGTCGACTCATAGGAGATAATAATGACCACAATCCCAAAACTAACGACGCCGCTTTTCTTTCTAGCGTCCTTTACCACTCTCGCTACGCTATGCTTTGCGGCGGACGCGGAGTATAAGCTATCGGACGACGCGTCTGACTTCGTCGTCCTCACAGACGTCGTTCCCGACGTCATTCTTGAAATCCGCTACTATTCGACGTACAACTTCGTCGGCGACCGCGTCGACGGATACGAGGAGCCGGTAGCGCTCATGACGAAGGAAGCGGCGACGGCGCTCAAGGAGGTAAGCGACTCTCTCAAAGAGCGGGGGTATAGGCTGAAGATCTACGACGCGTACCGACCGCAGAAGGCGGTCGCGCATTTCGTGCGCTGGGCGGCGGATCTCGACGACGTCCGCATGAAGCCGTATTTCTATCCCGAGTTGAATAAGGACGTTCTCTTTGAGCAAGGGTATATCGCGGAGCATTCCGGGCACAGTCGCGGAAGCACGGTCGACCTTACGCTGTTCGATATGTCGACAGGGAAAGAGGTCGATATGGGCGGAACGTTCGACTATTTCGGACTTCGAAGCCATCCGGACTTCGACGGGGTTACGCCGGAGCAGTATAAAAACCGCATGATCCTGCGCGATGCGATGGTCAAAGGCGGGTTCCTGCCGCTCGACGAGGAATGGTGGCATTTCCGACTGAAGAACGAGCCGTACCCGGATACGTATTTTACGTTTCCTGTGAAGAAGGGAGCGGTTCAGCGCGAGGAAGAATAGCGGACCCGTTATGCCCGTCGCGCCCGCCTTCTTCCTTCGACGTCGTTATTTTTCCCTTTCAGCGAGGATAATCGAGAGTTGTTTGCCGCCGACGCCCCAATTGTCGGAGTCGTTTTCTTTAACGAGCACATAAAAAGACGATTGTGGCAATTCGAGAATTTCGCTTGCAATACGCGTAATTTCGGCGATAAGACGCCCCTTTTGTTCATGCGTGGGATGAACGGCTTCTACAGAGATAAACGGCATGACGTTTCCTTTCTCTAATGACGTCATTACACGGGGAAACTTGCTCAATGCTGCAGTAGCGCATTGGGCGTAACCTGATAAATGGAATTGACGCAGGCGCGTTCGGCCAACTCGCTGTCGAGCGCGCGCTTCTTTGGTAGTAGAACGGGCGCGACCGAGTAGGGGTAATCGCTTCCGTAGACAATGTGATCGAGATCCGTTATTGCGAGCAACATATCGAGCGCGTCCGCGGTCGGATCGCCTGCGAGATCGAAATATAGCCGCGCGAGCGCTTGCTCGACGTCGACTGGCTCGATCATATTTAGAGTTGCCAATAGTTTGAACATTCCGGTTGCGCGCTGTTTCATATAGGGTAAAAACGAGCCGACGTGAGGAATAACGAACCGGAGTTTTTCGAATTTGACGAGCGTGCCGTTGGCGATCATGTTGAGCGCCGCGCGCGTCGTGTCGGCGGGATATTCGAAGAGCGCCATAACGCGACCGGTAACGACGGAGTCGCGCGGTAGGCTACGCGCCGGACTAGGATGGGTGATAACGAGCGTCTCACGCTGATTGAGTTCAGCAAAGAATGGGTCGAGCGCCGGATCTCCGAGGTAGACGCCCAAACTATTGCTGGCGACCTTGACTCCCAGCGCGCCGAGTTCTTCGCGCGCATATCGCGTTTCTTCTAGCGCGCCCTCGACGTCTGGCAAAGGCGCTGCGGAGACGAACCCGAATTTTTGGGGATAGGCGCGACATAACTCGGCGGTTTCTTCGTTGAACTTTCGCACGACTCTTCTGGCGAGCGCACGGTTTTTGCTCGCGACGTGAGGACTGGGCGGCGAGAGAATACTAAAATCAATTCCGGCCTCCTCCATGAATTTTAGGTGATCTTCCACGTTCCATTTCGGGAGAGGAAAGCCCTCTTCGTACGCCGCGTCGATTCCAAGTTGGCGTAGACCGTCGACGAACGAGGGAAGAATCGCGTGACAGTGGAAGTCCACGCATGTCGGGACCGGCGTTGTGGACGCGTTCGCTAGACGGACGCCGACGTTTGCAGCCGCAGCGCCCCCGAATAGTTTCAAAAATACTCTGCGTTGCATTACTCTTTTTGTCCTTTCGCTCGTTTCGATTGTGTTGCGATAGGAAGCCTGGTTTTCCAAACTTCGGCGTTTTTCCACGTCGACTTGAGAATGTTTATTAAATAAACGAGATTTATCGATTCTAACGGAAAAAGGGCTTTTTCGCGTCAAATTGACCTACCAGGAATATCGAAGTTGCGTTATAATGTCGGCGTTCCATTTCGTCGCGCCTCGGCGCGACTAGACGACAGACAGAGGATTTTATGGCCAACTTTTACACCGATAATCAAGATATTCAGTTCCTTCTTCGCGAGTACTTCGATATTAAAGATATTGCGGCGATTCAAGAGCGCGAGACGCCGAACGGCGACGCCGACTACGCGCCGCGCGATCTCGACGACGCGATCGACAGCTATAACAGAGTTCTAACGATCGTTGGCGAGCTTGCGGGCGACGTTCTCGCGGTCAACGCTGAGACGGTCGATTTAGAAGGGAATACTCTCAACGAGAATCAGACGGTTACGCTTCATCCGCTCGTGCAGAAGAATCTCGATCTCATGAGCCAGGCGGATCTCCAGGGCTTTACGCTCCCTCGTAAATACGGCGGCATTAACTGCCCGACGCTCGTCTATACGATGGCGACGGAGATCGTCGCGCGCGGCGATTGCTCCTTTATGAATATGTTCGGTCTTCAGGGTATTGCGGAGACGATCTACGCGTTCGCGTCGGAGGAGCTCAAGGACGAGTATCTTCCGAAGTTCGCGCGCGGCGAGGTCACGGGCGCAATGGTTTTGACGGAACCGGACGCGGGCTCCGATTTGCAAGCGGTTCGTCTTCGCGCGGATCAGGATGAAAACGGGAACTGGGTTCTCAACGGGGTCAAGCGCTTTATCACGAACGGTTGCGGCGAGGTTCTGCTCGTTCTTGCGCGAAGCGAGCATGAGATCAAGGACGGTCGCGGTCTGAGTCTCTTCGTAGCGGATCGAGACGAAACGGTCAAGGTTCGCCACCTTGAGAACAAGCTTGGCATTCACGGCTCGCCGACGTGCGAGATCGTTTTTACGAACACTCCGTGCCGCATAATCGGCGAACGTCAGCGCGGTCTCATTACGTACGTCATGTCGCTAATGAACGGCGCGCGTTTGGGGATCGCGGCGCAGTCGCTAGGCGTCGCGGAAGCGGCGCAACGTCTGGCGCGCAATTACGCGAACTCTCGCGAACAATTCGGCGGTCCGATCGAGTTGCTGCCGGCGGTCGCGGAACTCGTCGCGGATATGCGCGTTCGTATCGAAGCGGGTCGCGCGCTCTGCTACGAGACGGCGCGCGTTTGCGACTACGAGAACAATACGAACCGTCTCCTTGAACGCAATGCGGACGCGCTTTCCGCCGAGGAGAAGAAGAGCTTTAAGCAGGATTCGCGCTACTATAAGAAACTCAACGCGATGCTCACGCCGATGAGCAAGTACTTCTGTAGCGAGATGAGCATAAGCGTTGCGACGGACGCGATTCAAGTCCTGGGCGGCAGCGGGTACATGAAAGACTACGCTGCGGAGCGTTACTATCGGGACGCGCGCATTACGACGATTTACGAAGGAACGTCGCAATTGCAGGTCGTGGCGGCGATTCGCGGTCTGACCTCTGGCGTCTATCAGAATTACGTCGCGACGTTCGAGTCGAAAGAGTTTGGGGACGAGAAACTTGACTCGCTGAAAGAGAAGCTGGTCGCGGCGCGCGCGAAGCTCGACGACGCGATTGCGTTCACGCGCGGTCAGGGCGCGTCGTACGTTGAATTGCGAGCGCGCAAACTCCTCGACGCTGCGATTGCGATTTTGATCGGCCATTATCTTTTGGCGCAAGCGACGAAGAACGAGCGCAAGAAGCTCGTCGCCGACTACTATATTACGAAAGAGCTCGCCAATATGGAGGGGATCTTCGCATGGGTCGAAACGGGCGCGACGCACGTCGTCGATCAGTATCTTGAATTGGTCGGACCGGTCGAACAGGACGCGTAATAATTGAGTCGTTAGCTTAAAGAACAAATAAGCGTTTCGGGACGAGAGCTCGAAACGCTTATTTTGTTAGCTGCAAGGGCGAAAAAAAAAGCGGCTCCATTTGGAACCGCTAAGACTTAGTGGAGAGTAAGGGAGTCGAACCCTCGACCTCGACATTGCGAACGTCGCGCTCTCCCAACTGAGCTAACTCCCCAAGTCGCGTCGAAGCGCAATTGCGCGAACGACACGATGATTGTAGCGCCTGTCGGCATATTGTCAACGGGTATTTTCCCGAAATTTTTACTTTTGCCAAAGTTCGCGTTCGTCGGGACGCTATTCCTCCTTTGCGACGCGTTGACGTTCGATCGATTCGAGCTGGTTTGTGAGATCGTCGGTCGCTTTGTCGTCCTTGCGCTTGGCGTCTTCGAGTTCGCGTTCGAGCGTCTTGTCCTTGAGGTTTTCGAGTATCTTGACCTCTTTAATTGCGTCGTTAAGTTTTGCGCGTTTCTCTTCAGCCTCCGAAGTCAACGCGGCGAGCGTCTCTTCGGCGACGTTGCGCTTTTCAAGCAGCTGGTCGCGGAAGCGTTGCCGCGACTGGAGCGCGGTTGCGTCGAGCGCGCCCATTTCACGCGTTCGACGCGCTTCGTCGCGTTCGGCGATAAGTTCGCGCTCGATCTCTTCGAGGCGCGATTGCGCGTCGCGACGACGCGATTCCGCCTCTAGAAAGGCGTTCTTCGCGTCGTTGCGTTCCGTTTCGCGTAGTTTGAGAAGTTTTTCGAATCGAAAGGTCGCCATCGTGCGTTAATAGCGTTGTAAGAGCGAAAGCATTTCGCGATCAAGTTTGAGGCCGCGCCAGTCTTCGTAGTCGACGTCGTCGCGACCGCTGTCGGCGATTCCGAAGGGACCGCGGAAATTCCAGAGCGCCCAGCCCCAATCTTGTTCCCGCCAGTTGGCGAGCATATCTTCAAGCCACGCGAGCGCTATCTTATGCGGCGTCCTATTGAACGCGCCGAATTCGCCTACCATGACGCCGACGCCTTGCTCCGCCAGCTTACGCCACGGCTCCACGTTCTGACGACGCAACCATTCTCGATCGCGCGTCGTGCCGCCGACGAGCGCGGCGCGGTCTTTCTCGACGAAATAACGCAGTTTCGTCTGATCGACGGCGTTCCAGTCGGTCGTGCCGGTCGAGACGACTTCGGGACAGGACGGCGTCGCGACGGCAAGTTCGGCGATCGTGAGCCAGTCGCCGGCGACGTTCGCGATCGAAATCTGCTTGGCGCCTTTCGGAATATCAAGAGTTAGATCGAGATTAAAGACGTTCTGATAGATTTTATATCGCTCGACGTAGACCTCCGTTTGCCATTCGCCTTTGCCGGGTCCGGAGACGAACTTACGGCGTAGCGCCTCTTTACCGTCGAATGAAACGACGAGCTCGGCGTTATTCGAGACGATCCCAATTTTAACGCGCAATTTACCGCCCTGGGCGAACTCGCCGTCGATGAGGAGCGGCTGGCGAATTCCCTCGGGCATTTCCCTTTTATTTGGGGACGGCATGAGTCCGTTAAAAGAATAGAAGGGCCATTGCGGTTCCGGGAAATTCTTGCTATTGACCCAGTTGGCGCCGTAGTGCGAAATTTCCATCGGCGCGTAGCCGCGAGTCGCCTGAGCGACGCGAAGGTCTTTGAAGGAGAAGCACGGCTTGCCGGCCCACTCGATACCGTCGCAGATAACGAGTCGGTCGGGATCCTCTTGCCGAATTCCTTCGAGAATCGTCTTGACGACGCGGTAGTAATCTTCTTCGGAGCAATTGGCGGGCTCGTTAAAGAGATTGAAGCTGAGTTCTTCGCTCGGAATTCCACGATAGCGCTTGGCAAAGGTTTGCCAGTGTAGCTTGCAGACGTCGAGGGCTTCGTCGCTCTGCCAAATGAGAGGGTTCTCCGGCGGCGTATTGACGGTGTAGCCGGGCGCGCGGTGGAAGTTAATACAGACGTGAACGCCGTATTTCTTTCCGAATTCGACCGCTTGATCAATCTCGGCGAGCGTTTTTTCGTCGAATTTCCGCCAGTCGCCGTCTTGAATCCACAGCTTATAGTTCATCGGCAAGCGGACGAAATTAAAGCCTAGGTCGCTAATATTGCGGAAATCGTCCTCGCGAAAAGGCGCGCCGCCATTGAATTTTTCAAGGAGATTGAAGCCGCGCCAGCGCGGTAGTTTCGCGTAGAGCGGAGTCGAATCGGCCGCGCGCGTCAAGGGCGACGTCGCGTTCCACGCGAGCGTCGCGGCGCCGACGAGTTCGAGGAAATTGCGTCTGGATATTATAGGATTTGACATACGATAGTCCTCCTGGCAAGGGGTGGTTAT
>CADCOO010000296.1 GCA_902803085.1 uncultured Planctomycetota bacterium | reverse complement strand
GAACGCTGGCCAATTTCAATATCGGCGTTGCACTTCTTCTTCGTCTTAATACATTCGATCCAGTTTTCGAGATGATAGACGGTCTCGTCGCGAGTATTGCGCGCTTCGTCGGGTAGCGACGCGGCGAGTTCTTTCGGGTTGGAGGCGATCTTGTGACGATTGATCTCCAATTTTCCTTTCTCGCCGACGACAATGCAGCCGAGTCCCGGCCCACGATCGCCGTCGAGTTCGAACCGCGCTTCGACGCCGTTCGGGAAGAGCGCTTTTATCTTGCCGCGCGGCCCGACGACCTTCGCCATGTGGTAGTACTCGGCGCCAGTCTCGTCTTCGGAATAGGGGCGATTCGTGAATTTTCCCGAATCCTGAATCGTGCAAGGTTCTTCCAAAATGATCTGAACCGGTCCGGTCAGACTCGTGCCGATCGCCATCTGCATCTGGTCGAAGGAGTGCGTACCCCAGCCGGAGACGCCAAAGCACTGTCCGCCGGCGTCGTAGTCGCCCCAGTTGCTCCAGCCGTACTGGATTTCCGGAAGGCAGGCGCGCAATTTCGCTTGGTTCGTCCAGATATCCCACCAGGGCTCGCAATCTTTCGGGTCGAGATTGTATTTCGGATCGTCGGGCACGACGTTCGGACCGACGAAATTCGGCACAATAACCGTCTTGACCTTGCCGATCGCGCCGTTGGCGATCTGCTCGCAAGCCCAACGACACAGCGGCAACGACCGCTGCTGCGTGCCGACTTGCGTTACTTTATCGAGCTTACGCGCCGCTTCCACCATAGCGCGACCTTCTTGAATCGTGAGCGCCATCGGCTTCTCAATATAGACGTTCGCGCCGCTAATCATCGCGTTAATCGCAACCCATGCGCGCTGGTGCGTCGCCGTCTCGCAGCAGACGCCGTCGAGCTTCTCCGTCTCAATCATTTTGCGGAAGTCGTCGTAGCCCTTGAGCCAGTCGGACCGATCCTTCAGATAAGAGTCGACGCGCGGCTTAAAGATATCGCTGACGGCGACCAGCTGCGCGTCTTTCGCCTGCTGCAAGACCGTCGCAATATACGTTCCGCGCCCGCCAAGGCCAATTACGCCGACTCGCACCTTCTCGCTAGGCGCCGTCTCGCCGTCGAGACCGAGCGCGCGCGACGCTATTAGCATGGGAGACGCGACCAACGGCGACGCCGCCAACGCCGATTTCAAAAGAGTTCTTCGCGAAAGTTTCATCTTTGTGCTCCTTATAAATTGGAACGACGCAAGCGCGTCTGGGTTACTCGTTACTTGTCGAGTTTCTTAAGAAAGATATTTTTATACTGGAACTTCATCGGCGGACCAGGATGGATCTGCAGACCGAAAATACCCTGCTTCGGCGAACTCGGACGCTCGTCGACGAGTTCGCTCGTTTTAACGTCGTTAATGTACTCGGTAAAAACGTTGCCGCGCGCTTCGACTCGGTACGTATTCCAGCCCGTCATATGAATCGATTTGGCGATCTCCTGCGCGTCCCCGAATCGCTCGATCGTCTTAACGCCGTCTTTATCGAAGGTCGCCTTCTCGCCGCGCCACGCGATGATCTCGCCGAGCGCTTCGCCGTAGAGAATCCCCATAATATCGCCGGGACTGATATCGGCCTGATAGCCGTTGAGGCCGAAATTGCGCGCGTCGTCTTTCCAGGCGCGATATTCAATTCCGCTATTGCCGCTGTAAATACAGAAATCGACGAGCAAGGTAAAATCGCCGACCGGCTCGCCCTGCCAAACGAGATATTCGCTGTACGGAACCGGCGTCTCTTCCGTCGAGCGCCCGGTTATGCAACCGTCTTCAACGCTCCAGAATTTCGCGTCCCCTTCCCATCCGTCGAGCGTCTTGCCGTCGAAAAGCGAGACGAAACCGTCCGGCGCTTCCTTCGTCGCCGGAATCTGATTGGGATCCGCAGCGCGCGAGAACGTCGCGAACGTTAGTATTGCCAGAGCGAAACCTAGTAGGACGAATCGCTTCATAAAAAGTCTCCTTTTGAATGAATCAAGCTGAACGTAAGACGGAGCCCCGTCCCATTTATCATTATAACGACCCGCCAATCGAAACGCAATCGTTTCCTTGAGATTCGACGTCAATAACGTCCTGACCGTCGACGAGAACTT
>CADCOO010000295.1 GCA_902803085.1 uncultured Planctomycetota bacterium | reverse complement strand
TATTGGGATAGACGTTCCGGAAGCGCGAGGAGCGCCGACGGTTGCGCGACTACCTCCGGCAATGCGTCGGGCGTCGAGCGGCGTTTCGTTCAACTCATGCGACGGCGGCGACGCAACCGACAGAGCGAGATTCAAGCCCGCTTACGTTATCAATACGCCAACTCTTTCCGCGTTTCGTTTGGCTTACTTCTGCGCCTCCTTATTGACGTGATCGACCGTTTCCTTCGTCGCAATTCTTTCGCGCAGGAAGCCAACGCGCCCTTGCTCGTCGACGGCTACGACTTCGACGACCGCGTCAGCGCCGTCGGCAGGAATCGCAACCTCGAATTCGGCGTCTTGTCCGGCTTCAAGCACGAATTCATACTTGGAGCAGTTCGGCGACGTTTGAAGGTAATCGACGCCGCCCATTTGAATTGGCGCGGATTGTTTCACGAAATTGCCGTCGTAACCTGACGCTCCATACGTCGCCGTATTGGCGTTGAACAAGCGCGCGAAATCGGACGTCTCGAGAAGGACGAACGCGCGTGAATCTGGCGAGTGGAAGGCGGGCATGAGACTCATTTTATTCGCGCTTAGTATCGGCGTTATCGATGAGGCGAGATTGGTAAGGACGTTTCCGATACGAACGACGTCAGTTTTCGTCATTGTTTTCCTCGGGTCGTCGCGATATTTCTCCGTAATCGGGGCCACGTCGAGCGTCGCGTCATATCCTGCGGCGAAGACGGAGACGTCGATTGGCGCGCCGTCGCCGTCGGTCGGCGGTAGGAGTCGCGCCTTGATCTTAGCGCCGGGCTGGACTTGCGATTGGTCGTAGTCGAGCGTTAGAGTTAAGAATCGATCCTTCGGAGGAACATAGATCGAAACCTTTGCGCAGTCGAGTTGACCGCTCGCGACGGAATAAATCTCAACTTCAAAGAAGGAGACCATTCTCTCGTCGACGTCGATTGTCGTTTCGAGTTTGCCGTCTTTAAAGGTTAATATTTCTGGTTTGCGCAGATCGTAACCGTAACGGTCGACGACGCGCGCTAGCGCTTTGCCGTCGCGCGGTCCTTGAACGCGCACCGTCGCCGTTTGACCCGGGAAGACGACGCTCGGTTCAACTTGGAACGTAAAAGGCGAGACCCTTGCCGGAGGCGGTTCGACCTCTTTTGTTTCGGGCGTGAAGTCTTGCCGTATCTTGCCGAATTTTCCGTCGGGCGTTCTTGCGGTAATCGAGAGCGCGTAGGTTCGCGCGCCGGTTGGATAGAAGAGCGCGTCGAGGGACGTGCTGAACGCCGTTTCAAGGCGCCCATTTGCGTCGAGATTGGCGTCGTCCGTTGCGATCGTTCTCTTTTCGGGGTTGAAAGGAGCGCTTGGTCTTTGGCTATAGTACCAATCCCAGGCTTTTAGAGCGTCGTCTCCGCTTTGCGGCGGATTAGGAGTCGCCTCGAGTTGGCATTGCACGGTTCCCTCTTGGACCGGCTCGCCGTTATTCTGCGCGACGGAAATCATAACGCTTAACGGTTCGCCGAGTTTAACGGACTCGCTTAGCGGTTCGACGTTGATCTTCAGAAGTTGTTCCAAGTCAATGTGCTCGGCGCAAATAGTTCCGCCCGCCAGGCAACGCTTGAAACGCCTCGCGTTCCTTGGCGTCCTATCGCCAATACCCGCTGACTTCGCGACGTAGTCTTCCGAGGAACGCGCGAATTTTTCCGATTGATTGTCATTGCTGAATTCGTCGCCGATATCGACGACAAACTGTGAGAAGAAAGGCCGACGACTGGATTCGTCGACTGGTATTACAAAGGAGTCGGAAAAGGCGCCGAAACGATCGAGGGGTATTCCCGATTTTTGAACGACCGATTTTCCAAACGAATCGTAAACGCAGTATGAGACTTCACGTTTGTCGAGTTCTTTTAGTAGATTGGGATGAATCCAGCATTTAAAGAACGCAGTTTCTCCTTCTTGATAAAGCGGACGGTCCGTCGTGAAGAAGTAGCCCATTCCGTCTGATCGCGGCGCGAACGCGTTTGACGAACCGACGCCTAGGACGTCGACGACGGACGCTAAATTAAAGCGGTCGTCTCCTTGTCTACGCGCGGCGACAAAGATTCGCACGGCGTTACCTTCCCCCTTGGGCGCGATCGTAAGAAACGCTACGCCTTCTTCGTTTGTCGTAATTGTTTGCTTTACAACGGATTCATTGGACGCTTGTTTTGCTTCGTCCCGCTTTTGTTCTCGAGCGTTTGATTGCGTCGAGTCGTTAACGAACGCCGGACGAGGTTGCGGGTACTCTAAGGAATAAACGTCGAGTTCGACATTGGATAGCGGCGCGCCCGTTTGCGCGTCGAAGACGCAAAATGACGCGCCCTCGCGATTGTCGAATCGTAAGACGGCAAGGTCGTGAATCCACAGAATCGCCCTGTCCGTTCCACCGATTTCGCCGTCCTTTTTAGCGGTTGCTTCGAGTAAGTACGCGCCGGGCGCCAGGTCGTTGACTTTGAACGTCATCGTTTGGTCGACGCTCTTGACGTCGCCGTCGAATACGACGGAATAGGTTTTCGCGTTCTGGAATTGGAAGTATTCAACGTCTTGAACGGATGGGTCGATAACGTTGCCCGTAAGTTGTCGATAGAGAATCGATTTTAACGTAGAAACGGCTGTAAACGGATTCTTTTGCAACTTGTTGAGGAAGGTTTCGACGGTAACGTTCGGCGCAAATTCTATACGGCGAGCGACGATTTCTGCGGCGTCCGCGTTCCTGTAAACGAGCGTCAATTCTGAATTGGCGAATCCTGAAACAAAGGGCGCCTTATAGATTGCGACGTTCGGCGTTAGTATCTGAGCGAGCGATTGTTGCGGCGTGAGGAACTGACTTGGCAGTTGCGAATTAAACGAGGACGCGTCGCCGAGCTTGTATTTTTGACAGAACGCGCCGTAGACGGAATCAATCTCGCGAACTCGTTCGATATTCTGACGAAGCAACGCTTCCTTAACGACGGCGACGCGAGTCAGCGAGGCCAACGTTTTAACGTTTTGATTTAGAGATATTACGGGGTTGTAATTGGAATTCTTTTTTATTTCGGTTTCGATAAGGTTGCGACTATGCGTTAGCGCGTATTCGTGCGCCTGTCGCCATAGATCTTGATAGGCGTACTCTTGTGGTAATTTGATTCGTTTGAGCCCGGAAGTCAAGAGGATAAACGTTTCGTCGTCGGCTAGCGATCGAATATCGTCGTCGGAGAGCGCCGGCGGCGAAATCGTTCGAAAACTTATTTGAAACGTCGGAACGCCCGTCGTGTTGAGAATATTGTCTAACCCAAAAATGGCGGACGCTTCGAGAGCCTCTTCCGTTAATACGTCGGCTTTGACGAGATTAGAACCGAATTCGAAAAGTTCTTTGCGCAGCGCGCAGACTCGTTCGCCGTCGTTTTGGGCGGATTCAAAGGATTCGGGCGTCTTGTAGAAGATCGGTTCGCCGTTTTCGTCGACGAGCGCGTACTGGAGAGTAGGCGCGATAAAATTTCTATTGAGTTTGACGTCGTTCGTAGCGACTTCGCCGTTGGTAGGAGAAAGAGTTTGTCGCCGCAGGTAGTTGACGATCGTCGTTTGCGTTGTTCGACTGTCGAGAGAGACGGAAGCGTATCGTGGCGCGTCTGCATAGAACCCTTGCGGCGCGATCCACGCCTCTGAATTATTGCGCGCGAACGCCGCGATGAGTTCGCGATAGAGAAAGAACGCCGTCGACCCCGCGTCAATAGCGTAATTGACGTCCCATCGTCTTTCGTCGCGATACCTTTTTCGTAAGGTTTGCAGAACGGGAACCAAGGAACGAATCTTTTGCGCGCGTATGATTTCGGAATTCGTTGTCGTTAAGGCATAACCTTCGAGAATTTTTGTTTGGCGCAGGTACGCGTTGAACGCGTCGACGACTTCTTTTGCGACGTCGATTGATTGTGGATAGGCGTCCGAAAGAAGCTTAATCGCGCTTGCCATTTCGGCGCAGTCCGGTAGAGTCGGGTTGGTTGACGTACCTAAACTGCGCGTTTCTAGGATATATTGCGTTAGCGTTCTCAGAGCGTTGATCCGCGTTTTTTCAGAAAAGCGATCGTTCGCAACAAGGTAAAGCGCGAGTTTTACGCCGTTATCCCTGTTGAGCTCGCGCCGAGCGCCGTTTGCGACGAGGAGCGATAGTTTACCCTCCGGAAGCGCGTCAAGCTCTTTGTTAGCCTCCGAATTCTCCAATTGAAGGATGTGATCGACCTTCTTAACGAATTCTTGATCGGTCGCGTTTTGCGCGTAGAGGAGCGTGGCGGCGCTCGCTAGGAGGAAAAAAACG
>CADCOO010000294.1 GCA_902803085.1 uncultured Planctomycetota bacterium | reverse complement strand
GCCGACAAACAACCTGAAACGTGGACGGCGCGCGTTCCTTCCGGGCTCTTCAAAGGCGTCGTTGCCAAAGAGCGACCCGTCTACGTCTTGAAGCCCGCCTTTGCGCATCGTGAGCACGCTTCGTCCGCTACCCCGACCGGCGCGGACTCCGTCGCCGCGAAGCTCGGTAAAGATCGCGTTCGCGCGTACTTCACGTTCGACGGCGACGTCAAAGACGCGCTTGGCAAAGTTAAAACGACCATGAACGGCAAGCTCTATTTCGTCGACGGATACTTCGGCAAGAGCGCAACCTTCGACGACGGATACGTCGCTGTCGACGGTTGCCAACCCGGAAAATCGAGCTTCTCCGTCGCGTTCTGGATGAAGACGCCCGGCGTCGACGACGACCCCGCGATTATTTCCAATAAGGATTGGCGCAACGGAACGCTTCCCGGCTTTATTCTCTCGCTTCGCGGAAACGACATAAAATTCAACGTCGGCGGCGACGGCAAGCGCATGGATAAGGAATTCTCTTTGCCGTTCGACTACACGACCGGCTGGATTTACGTCGTCGCAGTAGTCGATCGCGAGGCGGGCGAACTTCGCTTCTCCTACGACTTCGCGCCCTTTACGAAGGTCGCTCTTTCCGACGAGGTTAAAGGCTTCGATTTCAGCGCGGGTACGACGGTTAATATTGGTCAGGACGGCACGGGCAAGTATCGCGTTGGACTCGGCGCGACGCTCGACGAATTCCTCATTATCGACGGCGCGCTGACCGACGCGGACGTCGCGACGCTCAAAGCGGCGTATCAAGCGCGTTGATCTTCGACCGACGCGCGCTGTTTCCGCGCGCAACGCTTTAATTGTATTGGGCGCTCTTGCTCCGGCGAGGGCGCCTTTTCATTTGCGTGGGAACGGTACAATAGAACAATAGTTCGAGCAAACTTTTCGGAGCGTTGGCTTGGGAGCGCTACATATGATCAGTTTAAAAGACGTAACCTATTCCTACGGCGTCGGCAAGCCGCCCGTCTTGGAGAACGTGTCTCTTGAAATTCCCGTCGGGAGTTTTTCTTCCGTGATCGGTCCAAACGGCGGCGGTAAATCGACCCTTATTAAACTGATACTCGGACTCTTTAAGCCGCAATCGGGCGAAATCTTGCTCTTTGGTCGCGAGCCGGAAGAGTCTCGTTATCGAGTTGGATACGCGCCGCAACAGGCTCGGGTCGATTTTCACTTTCCGATTAGCGTGCTCGACGTCGTGCTCGTTGGACGTTTCGGCGTTCCTTCGTGCGGGTCGGCGCGTTTTCAGTTCGATAAAAAGAATCGGGACGCCGCGCTCGCCGCGCTCGAGCGAATGGGAATCGCGCAACTAAGTAGGAAATCCTTCGGCGACCTTTCCGGAGGTCAGCGCCAGCGCGCGCTCATTGCTCGCGCGCTATGCGGCGAGCCCGACTTGCTTGTTCTCGACGAACCGACGAACAATATGGATCCGTCGAGCGCCGAACGCTTTTACGATTTGCTCGAAGAATTGAATCGCACGACGTCGATTCTAATAGCGTCGCACGATCTCGGCGTTGTTTCGGGTCTCGTCGACAGCGTAATCTGCGTGAATCGCGAAGTTCGCGTTCACCCGACGTCGGAACTCGACGGCGCGCTCATTCGGGATCTTTACCACAGCGACGTGCGACTGGTACGGCACGATCATCGCTGCAGCGAGTCTGGCCATCTGACGCATCATTGCGATCACGAAGAACACTGCCACTGTCCGGAATCCGACTAGCGACTCTCCCCTGGTCTTATAGCGATCCGAAGGTATAATGTATAGGATACTCGGCGCGTGCCGAGCCTAAACGACGACATTAGGAAGGAACGTTTGAATTATGAGTGAGAAACTACCGTATAAAGTTGCCGATATGTCCCTCGCCGATTGGGGCCGAAAAGAGATCATGCTCGCGGAAAATGAAATGCCGGGGCTCATGGCGTTGCGCGAACAATACGCGTCTTCTAAGCCGCTGAAGGGCGCGCGAATTGGCGGCAGTCTCCACATGACGATTCAAACGGCGGTTCTTATCGAAACGTTGCGCGCGCTTGGCGCCGAGGTTGCCTGGGCTAGTTGCAATAAGTTTTCAACTCAAGATCACGCCGCCGCCGCGATCGCCGCGACCGGCGTTCCCGTCTATGCTTGGAAAGGCGAGACGGACGAAGAGTACGATTGGTGCACGGAACAAACGATTATCTTCCCCGACGGCAAGCCGCTCAATATGATCGTCGACGACGGCGGCGATCTCACGCTCATGATTCACAAAGAGAAATACGCCGATATAATCGGCGGCGTACGGGGTATCTCGGAGGAGACGACGACGGGCGTTCACCGTTTGTACCAGATGCATGACCGCGGCGCGCTCAAGATTCCGGCGATTAACGTCAACGACAGCGTAACGAAGAGTAAGTTCGACAATTTGTACGGCTGCCGCGAATCGCTCGCCGACGGGATTAAGCGTGCGACCGACGTCATGGTCGCGGGCAAGGTCGTGGTCGTCGCGGGTTACGGGGACGTTGGCAAGGGTTGCGCGACGTCGATGCGCTCGTACGGCGCGCGCGTTCTCAT
>CADCOO010000293.1 GCA_902803085.1 uncultured Planctomycetota bacterium | reverse complement strand
GTACGCTTCCATCGCCGCCGTTCTCGAGGATAGATTCAACGCGGAGGATAAGGAATTCATCGGACTAAAGCCTATTTTTCAGAAGTACGGTTATTTTAAAGAGGCGTAGACTTGACGTTGAGATCGGCGATTTAGGGGAGCGCTCAGGTTTGTCCTTTGCGACGAGCGTAGCGCTTCCGGCGCTCCTTTCGTCGCACCGTCCCCACGCTATCAGAGCGGCGGAGGTTCGGCTATTACCACTTTTGTTCAAATATTGCCTATTTTATCTTTCGCGAACAACCTTTTTCAGTATAATAGTTGCGTCGCTGTGTCGTTCGGCGTCGTAGTCGGACGAGCGACGCTTAATCAACGAAAAATCGCGAGCGCAAGATGGCAAAGAAGCGGGAAACAGGGGACGCGGCGCGCGTTCTACCGAATAATCTGGAAGCGGAGAGGGGCGTGCTCGGCGCTATTCTGCTCGACCCGCAACTGTGCGACGACGTCTCGCTCGTCGTGCGTCCGGACGATTTCTATCTCGACAAGCATCGACGCATCTATCGCCGACTCCTCGCTATGAACGCGGAGTCGACCGGCGTCGACGTTACGCTGCTCGTAGAGGCGTTGCGTTCCTCGGGCGAACTGGAAGAAATCGGGGGCGAGGCGTACCTGGCGGAGCTCATGACGAGCGTACAGGTAACGGCGCACGCGTCCCACTATGCAAAAATAGTCGCCCAGAATTCCATGCGACGAATGGTTATCGGCGTCTGCGAAACCGCGCTCAACGACGCGTACTCGCCGGAAATCCAGCCGAAAGAGCTCGTCGCGCGAACAGAAGAGCGAATCTTCGAGATTAACGATAAGCACAATACGACCCGGATCGAGCGGATGAGCGACCTGCTCCCCGAGGTCTTTCACCTCATTGACGCGCGCGCCTCCGGCGAAGTCGACGGCGTGCCGACCGGCTTCAAAGATCTCGATAAAATGATCGGCGGTCTTCACGGCTCGGAGCTCATTATTCTCGCGGCGCGTCCCTCGATGGGCAAGACGGCGCTGGCGACGAATATCGCCGACTACGTCGCGGTCGAAAAGCACGAGCCGACGATTTTCTTCAGTCTCGAAATGGCGCGCACGGAACTCGCGTTGCGTATGCTTTGCGCGCGCGGGCGCATTCCCGGCGAGCATCTGCGCGGCTCGCTCACAAGCAAGGAACAAGCAAGTTTCTCGCGCGCGGCGTCCGCGCTCAGCGAAGCGCCTCTCTATATCGACGATTCGCCGTCTCGAACCGTTACGGAAATTGGCGCGGTCGCACGCCGCCTCAAGAGGCACGACGGCCTGGCGCTCATTATCGTCGACTACCTCGGCCTCATCGAGCCGGACAATCCCTCCGATCCGCGTCAGGAACAGGTCGCTAAGATAGCGCGACGCCTCAAGGGACTGGCGCGCGAACTCAACGTCCCCGTTCTGTGCCTGGCGCAGCTTAATCGCCAGACGGAAATGACAAAGGACAATCGTCCGCGCCTGAGCCACCTGCGCGAATCGGGCGCAATCGAGCAGGACGCCGACGTCGTTATGTTCGTGCACCGCGAGGAATATTATCACAGCAAGGAGGACGCGGAAGAAAAGGGGCTACGCGGCCTCGCCGACATTATCGTCGCGAAACAACGCAACGGGCCGGTCGGGGACGTTCGACTCGCTTGGGTTAGCCGCTACACGCTTTTCGGCAATCTCAAAGAGGGACTGGACGAAACGGAACTCATGGAGGAATATGAGAACGACTTCAGCCAGTTTGGCGGCGAAGGAACGGAGATTCAAAATCAGAGCGACGACGTCTTTTAACGCGGCGCGTTAGCGTATGAGCGCGGCAAGGCGTAAGGAATAAGAAACGAATAGAGAAAGATGAAAGCGTTAGTAACAGGGGGCAGCGGGTTTCTCGGCAGATACCTCGTCGAGCGTCTCCTAGCCGACGGCGTCGAAACGCGCACGTTCTGCCGACGTCCGAGCGACGAATTGCGCCGCCTTGGGGTCGACGAACGACTCGGCGATCTCCGCTCCTTCGAGGACGTCGCCGCCGCCGTTGAAGGATGCGACGTCGTTTTTCACGTCGCCGCCTTTCCGAGCGTCGTTATGGATCCGCGACCGTATTACGAGACGAACGTGCTCGGCGCTAAAAACGTCGTCGCCGCATGTCTCGCGAAAAGGGCGCGCAGACTCGTTTACACGAGCACGCAATGCGTCGCCAATACGATCGAGTCGCAAGAGGGAGTCGACGAGTCGACCCCGTACGCCCCGCGTTTTCTCGGATGGTACCAGATGACGAAGGCGATCGCGGAGCAGTTCGTGCGCGCCGCCAACTACGCGCCTTGGACAGACGACTACGATTTCGGAGGCGTCGACCTTTCTGAAACCAGATTTCGCTCGCTCTCGACGAAATTCAATATCGAGCGACCGCAACGCGATCCCTATCGCGAGGACGCGCTCATGACCGTCGCGTTACGTCCCCACCTCATCTGGGGACCGCGCGACCGTCATCTCGTGCCGCGTCTCGTTCGCCGCGCGCGCAACGGCAAACTACGACGCGTCGGCGACGGTAAAAACAGGCTCGCCACGATCTACGTCGCCAATTGCGCCGACGCCCATAAACTCGCATGCGACGCGCTAACGCCAGGCGGACCCGCGCCGGGAGCCGTCTACTACGTCTCGCAGGCGGAGCCGCTAAACTGCTGGAAATGGATCGACGATCTGCTCGCGCTCGTCGACGAACCGCCCGTAAAGAAGTCGATCTCCTTCGAGACCGCTTGGAAACTCGGAACGATTCTCGAAAAGGCCTACGCCCTACTCCGCCTCAAAACGGAACCGACCATGACGCGATTCCTCGCGACTCAGCTCGCGAAATCCTACTGGTTCGACACGTCGCGCGCGCAACGCGAACTCGGATTCACCCCGAAAATATCCACTCAAGAAGGCATGCGACTCCTCCGCGAAGATCTGCGCGCGCGCGTTTTATAACGAGCTCGCGCGAGATTCAAGCGCCCTCCGCTTTTGTGCGAAAAAACAAAAAAATTCCCTTTTTTACCCTCGCACAACTTCCCAAACGCCGGAAAAAGGGTACCATTTTATAAACATACGTCGCGGACTCTACGCGCTGGCGCGCGCGTCCGAATCAATCATTGGTAATTATAAAAAACTTGAATTGAAAGGGTACGCAAGTGTTGTCGAAAGAACGATTCGCTAATATCGACAGTATTTTTAATCCAAAGTCGGTCGCCGTAATTGGCGCGTCTGCGAAAAAGGGCGGCGTCGGCAACGACGTCCTCGTTAATCTCATTAGGGATTACAAAGGCGAGATTATTCCCGTCAATCCCAAGGGCGGGGAAATCGAAGGACTCAAGGCGTACACTACCTTGACTGAAATCCCGGGCGAAGTCGACCTTGCCGTCGTTCTCGTCAACGCAAAGTTTGTCCCCGGCGTCGTCGATCAAGCGATCGAAAAGAAAGTCAAGGGCATTGTTATTATTTCGGCGGGCTTCAAAGAAGTCGGTCACGAAGGCGCGGTCATTGAAAAGGAAATGGCGGACAAGGCGCGCGCGGCGGGCATTCCGCTCGTCGGTCCGAACTGCCTCGGCGTTATTAACGCGGAAGTCGGTTTGAACGCGAGTTTCGCCGGCAAAATCTGCCAGCAAGGTTCCTTGGCGTTCATTTCGCAGTCGGGCGCGTTGTGCACGTCCGTTCTGGACTTCGCCGAAGCGCGTCAGATGGGCTTCTCGAAGTTCGTCTCCTTCGGCAATAAGTCCGACGTCAACGAAACGGAACTTCTCGAATACCTCGCGGACGACCCGAAGACCAAGGCGATCGCGCTCTACCTCGAAGACATTGCCGACGGCAAGGGCTTTATCGACATTGCGTCGAAGATCTTCTGGGAAAAGGGCAAGGTCGTTCTCTGCTTGAAGTCCGGTCGTAGCGCGGAAGGCGCGAAGGCGGTCAGTAGCCACACCGGTTCGCTCGCCGGCTCCGACGCCGTTTATGACGCCATTTTCACACAGTCCGGCGTTCAGCGCGTCGACACGATTTCCGAACTCTTCGACCGCGCGTCCCTCTACACCACCCAACCCGAGCCGAAGGGCAAGAATCTCGCGATCATTACGAACGCGGGCGGTCCCGGCATCATGGCGACCGACGCCGCGATCCGTAGCGGTCTCAAGCTCGCCCAGATTTCCGACGAAACGAAAGCGAAGCTCAAGGAAACGATGCCCCCCGCCGCGTCCCTACGCAATCCGGTCGACGTCCTCGGCGACGCCCACAGCGATCGTTATCAAATCGCGACCGAGCTCATTATGTCCGACCCGAACGTCGACATGGGACTCGTTCTCCTCACCCCGCAATCGATGACCGACTCCGATAAGATCGGCGCCGATATTCCCGCCGTTATTAAGAAATCCGGCAAGCCGGTCGTCTGCGCGTTCATGGGCGCGGCGGCGGTCGCGGACGGCGTCGCGGCGCTCGTCTCGCAAGGCGTTCCGAACTACTCCTTCCCGGAAGACGCGGTCGCCGCGCTCGGCGCCTATGTCAAACTGACCGAATTCCGCGCGTTGCCGGATCGCGAATACATGTCCGCCGCTGACTGCGACGTCGAGAAGGCGAAGGCGATCGTGGAAGAGAAACTCGCCGGCGCGGACGAGAAGTACCTGACGCAAGCGGAATGCCGCGGTATTTTCGAATGCTATAATCTCCCGTTGCTCAAGAGCGGCGTTGCGAAGACGGCGGAAGAAGCGGCTGAGATCGTCAAGGGTATCGGCGCGAAGGTCGTTATGAAGGTCATGTCGGACGACGTCAAGCACAAGTTCGACGCCGGCGGCGTTATTCTGAACGTCGACGGTCCCGAAGCGGCGAAGGCGGCGTTCGCGCAAATTTATGCGAACGTCGAGAAGAACGTCCCGGGCGCGAAGATCGACTCCATTCTGATCGAGCAAATGGCGGAAAAGGGCGTCGAGGTCATTCTGGGTTGCAATCGCGACGCGAAATTCGGTCCGCTCGTCATGATCGGGCACGGCGGCACGTACGCTGAACTCTGGAAGGACGTCGCGTTCCGCCTCGCGCCAATGCAGAAGATTTCTGCGGAGCGCATGGTTCGTCAGATCAAGACGTTCAAGATGCTCGACGGGTTCCGCGGCGCGCCGAAATGCGACGTTGCGACGCTCGAAAAGACGCTCCTGAGCTTCTCGACGATGCTCGTGAACCATCCTGAAATCGCCGAATGCGATATTAACCCCCTCATCGTCCACGAAGACGGCAAGGGGTGCTCGGTCGCCGACGCGCGCATTATGTTGCGTCGCGTTAAATAAGCGATTTGCGCCGTAACGGCGTCGCCGGCGCGTCGATTCGCGCGCAACGGCGACGCTCATTGAAACAGCGAGGAAGAAACGTTGCGGCGTTCGCGACGTTTCTTTCTTTTTGGCGCCTGAGTTGCTTCTAAGGAGCAAAAGGCGGCGCCGCGTTTTGGCGCGCGTCGCGCGGCGGCGCGCTCGAAACGCGCTTCGATTCATTCCACCCATCCACAGAAAGACGACATGTTCAACGACGCATTCTTTCCTTCCAATAATAGTACAATGAACTCAGGGTACCAAGATTATCAGCGTCAGCGCAATATGACCTTGGGCGATCTGTTGCTCGACAATCGCATTATCTTCCTACAAGGGGAGATTACGAACGCGTCCGCAAACGATCTCGTTATGAAGTTGCTCTATCTCCAGAGCGTCAATCGTCGCAAGGATATCAACTTCTACATCAACTCGCCTGGAGGAAGCGTTTCCGCTACCCTCGCCATTTACGACACCATGAAGATACTCTCCTGTCCCGTCGCCACCTACTGCGTCGGTCTGGCGGCGAGCGGCGGCGCGATTCTACTGGCGGGCGGAACCAAGGGAAAACGCTACGCGTTGCAGCATTCCAAGGTCATGATCCATCAGCCGTGGGGCGGGGTCGGCGGTCAGGTCTCCGATATTGAAATTCAAGCGAACGAAATTCTCAAAGATCGCGCGACGCTCAATGAGATCTTAGCCGCAAGTTCCGGCAAATCGATCGAGCAGATTGCCAAAGATATCGACCGCGACTTCTATCTTTCTGCCCAAGAGGCGAAGGACTACGGTCTCGTCGACAGTATTCTCACGAAGACCCCGGACGCGGAAGACAAGAAACTCGTCTAACGTCGCGCGCGTTTGACGAGCTAGTGATTCGAATCGAGAATTCGCCGCGCGAGAAGTCGCGCGGTTTCATGAAATCAAAGGAAAACAACTGTGTCGCTAATACCGATAGTCATCGATAAAAACGGGCGCGAAGAGCGCGCGATGGATATTTACAGCCGTCTGCTCCAAGATCGCATTATCTTTCTGGGCACGGAAGTCAACGCGGCGAGCGCCAACTCGATCGTCGCGCAACTTCTCTATCTCCAGTCGGTCGATCCGGAAGCGGACGTGCACCTCTATATTAACTCGCCGGGCGGCAGCGTTACGGCGGGACTTGCGATCTACGACACGATGCAATACATAAGTTGTCCGGTCGCGACCTACTGCATTGGTCAATGCGCGTCGATGGGCGCCGTTCTGCTCACGGCGGGCGCGCACGGCAAGCGGTTCGCGCTTCCGAACTCGCGCGTTATGATCCACCAGCCGCTCGCTGGAATGGAGGGCACGGCGGAAGAGATCATGATCCACGCGAAAGAATTCCGCTTTATTAAGCAGAAGATGAACAATATTCTCATTAAGCACACGGGGCGCACGCTCGAAGAAATCGAGCGCGACACCGACCGCGATAATTTCATGTCGGCGGAAGAGGCGCAGGCGTACGGACTCGTCGACGAAGTCGTCTCCACCTTCCCGTCAGTCGCGAAATAAGCGATTCCAATCCCAAGTCGTACCAAGGGGACGCGCTCGTCGTTGTGCGAGCGCGTTCTTTTTTTTCTTGACGCGAGCGCTATTCCGACGCCTCCGTCATTCTCAACGCAAGTTATCCAGTCTACGTCGTCTCAAGAATCCACGCGAAAAAAACCGGAGAAAAAAGGACTCGCGCGCCATAAAAAGCTCAAATTGTCATTGTCAGCCGCGCCATTTTTTGTTATCCTCGACCGTCGCGGAAACTCTGACGATCGGGTCGGCGGAGTTCTCGCGCCGTCGACGCAAGGACGGTCGACGGAAGATGGGCAATGCGCGCGCGCCTCTCGTCCGCAGAAAGACGCGTCGCGCGGAACAACAAGGAAGTTCCGATGAAACCTAACGTTCACAATTGCGAACGCAGTAAAACGCTCGTCGCCATAATGCGACTGACGCCGATCGCGCTTATCGTTGCGACGCTCGTTCCCGCCGTCGGGTGCACGTCGCGAAAACAGTACGCGATCAACGAGGAGATCCTCATTAACGAACGGCGAATGTTGGAAGACGAGATCTACCGCGTGCAATTTGAATTGCGCGACGCGCTCGAGGAAAACGAGCGGTTGCGCGCTAAACTCGACAAGGAAGACGACGCGCGACCGCGCGACGCAAGACGTCTCAACTCGACTACCCCGCAGCGCGCCGACGCGCAAAGGGACGTCGACGACGAGCGATTCTTCCCGGGCGGCGACGCGCTACGAACTGGCGATCGCTCCTCGAACGAGATCGAAACGTTGCCCGACTTCGTTCCTATTCCGAACTCGCGCGCCGACGCCGCGCTGCGTAAGTCAACGCTCGCGCAGGCGAATTACGTCGACGTCGCGCCTCCGAAAATTACGAACGCGGTCGAGCAGGCGGACTACGAATCGAAAGAGTCGGACGAAAACGCGACTTACGAGGAAGAATACGGCGAGTACGAAGACGCGCCGGAGGACGACGGGGACGATTGGACCCCGATCTCGTAACGCCGCCGATCGCGTAGCGCCGCGTCCCTAACGCGGCGTCGCGCAACGTTCCGCCGTCGAGCTCGCTCGATCGACGCGGATAAACGACGCTCATAACCGCTCGCTTTTGTTAAGAGGCGGCGCGGTCGAACGTTTGCTAGGGATATACGTTAATGAAAAAAGACTTCTTTAAGGAATACGGTTTCCGAATTGTTTTCATCGTCGTCTTTCTGCTCTCCTTCGTCTGGATGGGCACGAAGCAGACGATCATGAGCAATTCGAACTCGGTCGAAGACTGGTTGCCGCCACACTATCAAGAGACGCGCGACTATCAGTGGTACCTCAATAATTTCCCATTTGAGAGTTACGTCGTCATAAGCTGGGAAGGTTGCGAAATCGACGACGACCGCATTGAACTCTTCGCACAGAAGCTCTGTCCCGAACAGACGATCGACAACTATTCCCTCTCCTCCTCCGTCGAATCTTTTAAGGCGGACCTGAAACTAACGCGCGCGCCCGACGAAGCGAAAGAGGAGCTCAGCGAGATCGCGGGCGAGGAAACGAATACTTCGACGCGCGCGCTCATTGAAGCGACCGGTTCGGAAGTCGTAACGTCGGAAATTTCAGCGGCGCCGACTCCGTCCTATTTCAAGTCGGTCATGACGGGCCCGCGGCTCGTTAAGCTCCTGTCTCAAGCGTACGCGCGCACGGAACGGCGCCCGCAACTTGGTCAGAATCGCGAAGAGAACGACGAACGAGCGACGGAGCTCGACCGCAAGATCCGCGAGCGCCTCAAGGGTACGCTCATTGGTCCGGACGGCAAGAGCACGGCGCTCATCGTTACGCTCAATAAGGGTCAGCGAGACGGCAAGAGTCTGGCGCTCGTGCTCGATAAGATTCGCGAAATCTCGATCGAATGCGG
>CADCOO010000292.1 GCA_902803085.1 uncultured Planctomycetota bacterium | reverse complement strand
TTGCCGATTCGGATAACGAACGAGCTAATGGCGAGCGTCCAGCAGAACGTTTCTGCGTTCCAAATCTTCTTTGCCGCCGACGCCAACGTTGACGACCTCTTGACCATTACGATCAACGCTAAATCCCCAGAAGGCGCGCAGGACGTTCGAAAGCAACTGGGAACCGCTCTCATGCAAGCGGTCGATAGTATTAACGAGGAACTCAAAAAGAGCCAAAATCCGGAAAATTCGACGGCGCCAAAGTTGGTGGAGCTGTTAAAGTCGTTGCAAGTCGTCGAAAAGGATTCAAACGTCGTCGCAACGATTAAGAATACGGAAGACGCGCAGAAGTTTATCGTCGAGCAAGTAACGGCGATCAATACGATGCGTCGTTCTTCGGAGCTCTACCAGAAATATCAGGGGGTCGAGCAAGCGTTGAGACAATTTGGCAGCGCCTTTACGCGGTATTCGCGGGAAAACAAGAAGTTCCCCGCGCCGATTTGCGCTGAAGACGGCACGCCGCTATTAAGCTGGCGCGTCGCGCTACTACCGGCTTTTGGCGCACAGTACAAAGAGCTGTACGAACAGTTCAAACTTGACGAGCCGTGGAATAGCGAAAACAATCTCAAGTTGCTCGACAAAATGCCGCCCCTTTACGCAACCTCTTCCGACCCTGCCATGAAGACGAAAACGAGATTCCTCATCTTCAACTCGCCGGACACGCCTTTTGGCAAAGCCGGTGGAAAGGGCTTGACCTTGCAGGACGTGGACAATCCGTACGACACGATCTCGGTATTCTGCGCCAATGAGAAAGAAGCTATCGAGTGGACTAAGCCGGAAGCAATCGTCTTCAATCCGGAAAAACCGACTGATTCCTTCGGAGAATACGTTTGCGCCGTAACTCTCATGGGCGAGATCATAAGCGCGGCATGCTCCGACGAGGAAGCGACGGCTAAATCATTGGCTACCCTTGTCTATGGTTTGACGCCGACTTCGGAGGAGAAGCCGGCGGAGGATCCTCAAACGACGCCCGAAGAGAATGCCAGCCCTGAATCTCAAACGCCGAGCGCTCCGGATAATTCCGAGGAGACCTCGACTTCGCAAGAGCCTGTTGCAGAAGAAGCGCCTGCCGTTGAAGCGCCTGCGGAATAACGGACTTTCAATCATCTCAGAGAACAGTTCGAGACGGTAGCGTCGTCGACGGTCGTCGAAAAAACGACGTTGGCGACGCTACTTTTACTTAAAGTTCCACGAGCGCCCTATTACTAATCATCTACCGCGATGCGTAAGAAAATACTACTCGTTATTCCGACGCTTGACCGTTGTGGCGCCGAAAAGCAATTGACGCTTCTAGCAACGGGATTGCCGAAAGATCGATTCGACGTTCGAGTCGCCGTTCTAACGCGTTCTGGACCTTACTACCAAACGCTTCTCGACGATGGAATACGCGTCGACGTTATTGGCAAAAGACGGAAATTATCGATCGCCGCTTACCTCAAGCTTAAAAAGCTCATTAAGGAATTCAAACCCGACGTCGTGCATACGTGGCTCTTTGCCGCAAACGCGTACGGACGACGCGCTGCGTTTGCCTGCAGAGTTCCCGTCGTTATTTGTGGCGAACGCTGCGTCGACCCATGGAAAGGCGCTGTTCACGCGTACGTTGATCGCGCTCTCGAGCCGAAGACGACTCTTTTCGCCGTCAATAGTCAAGGAATCGTCGATTTTTACGTCGAACGTGGGGCGCCGCGCGAAAAGTTTGTCGTTATTCCCAACGGAGTCGAGTCGACTCCAACCTTTACCGAGGCGCAGCGCCAAGAGAGAAAATTTGAAATCCTCGACGAGCTAGGCGTTCCAAGAATCGGGTCGTTTCCTCCCTGTGACTCGAAATCAAAGCTCTTCGAAGAAATGGCTATTCGCGACGTAGCGCGCGATCCAGAAATCCCCTATCTTATTGGACTAGTTGCGAGATTATGGCCGCAAAAGCGCGTGCGAGACGCTCTCTGGGCGGCGGATCAAATGAAGTTCGCTCGTATGAATTTCTATCTCCTCGTTATTGGAGACGGCCCTGAACGGGACGCGCTTCTACGATATCGCGACGATCTCAGGTTGCAGGATCGCGTCTTCTTTCTAGGGGAACGCGACGACGTCAAACGCTTCATGCCGGCCTTTGATCTACTTTGGAACTGTAGCGAGTACGAAGGACAGTCAAACGCGATTCTGGAAGCCCTCGCCGTCGGTACGCCCGTCATTGCCAGTAATATCCCTGGCAACGCCGAACTCGTGCGACCTGGCGAAAACGGACTGCTCATCTCGGAATTTGACGGCGATAAGACGCGAAGGCTCACCGCCTTTTCAAGAGAGACAATGCGCGCGCTGAATCCTGACAATAATCTTCGACGGCGACAGTGGGGAGAAAACGCCGTAAGGATTATTCGCGACGATTTCTCCGTTCAGAAAATGATTGAACGCTACGCCGAGCTTTACGAAAACGCGCTTAATCGACAAACTATCCGTTAAATTAAATGGGGACGCCTCGCTCGTTATCCCCAAAAGCCAAGCCACTGAAGAGGCCAAGCGGAGAAGTAAGAACACGCGTTTAACGTGAGCGACATAAGCGCCGCGCGCGACTCGTTCAATCCCACCCCTGTTTGGGCTAAGATTCGCCATTCGACGAACCAAACGCAAAATTCCAAAAATGTGGTTAGGATATAGTAATGCAAATCGCTCTGGTAGAAAAAATCGGGCGCATTATAGACGAACGCGTTTATTGCCGGATTCGTAAGGACGTTCATTACGAAAACGACGAGAGCAAGTTTCTGACTCCACTCGCGCCAGAACAGCGCGGCGATTTCCTCTATAACAATTGTAATAAAGAGCGCTTTGACGAGCGCAAACCCTATTTCAGTCATTCCTATCGTCTCCTAATCGAGCGCTTCTTTTCTTCCGACCCAAACAAAGCGACGACGCCACGCTCAATGACAAGAGCGCTACGATCGTCAAACGAACCGAATTCTGCGCGCCGTTATCTAGGATATTACGAATAGGAAACAGCGTAAAGTATCCCGACAAGAGAACGAGCGTCGTGAGACCAAACGCGACGCCGGGCTTGCCGCCGTAACTGCGCGCCGTCTCGACAAGCGTTAGCGCCGTCGAGATATTCAAAAGAAAGACGCCTAGTAAGAAGACGCGTTCGCTTTCGCAATAGCACAGAGTAGGAATTGCAATAAAGATCGTAAGCGCGCCGACACGCCGCGCTCCAAAAAGATCGGCAAGAAATCCGCCGAGAAACTTGCCGCCAAAGGAACAGAACGCCATAGCGATCGCGCTCGGCATGATAAGATTGCTCGTCTCGCGAACCGCTGGAGCGGCAAATCCAACGCTCGAGCGCGTGAAGACGATTACAAGCGACGCGACCAGAACAAACGCGCGCGAGCAAAATTTCCAATCAACCGGAGATTTCTCATCAGAGGGTAATGGTTTTACTTTTTCCACGTATGCGCAACAGAACCAGATTAGTATTCCGCAGACCGCGACCATCCCGGAGACTACGTCGAAGTTGGACCAGCTGTTGACTTGCTTACCCAAGAGTCCGCCAAACGCGAGACCAAGCGAGCCGGGCGCGAGAAAGACTCCTGAGCGCCAGTAGCGTCCGGCGTTGCGCGTGAGCGCGTCGATCCCGCCGCCGACGTGGAAGAGAGCGTTCCCTACTCCCACGCAGACAGCGCCCAATAACGACAGACGATAGAGACGCGAAAGTTCCGACGGCAACGCAAAGGCGGAAAGCGCGTTCGGCGTCGTTGATAGAATGTCGGCGCCCGAAAAGCCGATCGCGCGGGACGCGCTCGCGCCAAGAAGAACGCCGGTCATGAGCAAAACGCAACCAAGCGTAGACGCTATCCTGGCAGTTCGCTCGGTTAAACACGCGCCGAAACCTACTTCAAGACCAAACGCCAGGAGATTGTAAAGCGCGTACGTCGTGAAAACCTTCTCCTCGGGAATCGCCCCAAGCGCCGTGAGCCGAAAGAGAAGAAAAGCGCAAGCAAAGTCGACGACAAAGTGCGCTAGCGAGAAAATGAAAAGACTCCGATAGTCGGCGAAAGAAGATTTTGACATAAGCGTTATAAAAAACGCCGTCGCCGAAAAAACGACGCGGCGTTTGCTACCAGGAAGGGACGGAAATGAGCGACAAGGGAACGAGCGCGTTAAAACATGTCGCCAAGTTTCGCCTTAAGCGAACGATTATAATGCTTCTTAAGTTCTACCGTCTGACGAAGCGAGCCGCTTGTATGGACGTTGACGAGATCAAGCGTGAGACTGTACTTAACCTGCGAGTCGCGATTGTCGCGCGTTGTCGCCGTTGTTACCTTGGCGAAAAGAATATAATCAAACGGCGCGTCCATTTCGCCAAGCGCGGAAGCGAAACGAGAGCGTTTCTCGGGCAGGAGCAAATCGTCGACGCGAAGCCCTGTCTCGCGAAGACCGGCCGTTACCAATCGTGAATCGATAAGCTCGAATTCTGCCGACTGCGATATCATCGTTCGAATCGTCTCGGCGAGATCTTCCCGAATATCCCCCATTTCTTCGCCGCCAGCGTTCTCGACGCCGACAAAACATACCTTGCGCGCGTACGAAGGCGACAACTGACCCGCTATTCCTCCCTCTTCTTCCAACGTTATCGGTTGCGACGCCGCTTGAGAAAGTAACCCGGCGACCGCCGCTTCCGCCGCCGGATCGTAAACCTCGGAGCCGGCGCGATGGCTGCCGACCCGATCTGGAGTCGACGAGGCGACCAACTTCCCTTTTTGCGTTTCACAGCCAAGCGTCGACAACGCCGCGACTGCCATAATAACGAGAAAAGAGCTCTTACACAAACGTTCTGTAACGAGTCGATACCAATCCATTGGACTTTGCAACCGCTATCAAGGGAATTAATCGCGACGAAGCAAGCCCGCCGCTTGTAGTAAACACGTTGCGGTTATTCTCCACTATTTCGTCGTTCTGCGCAAGGGCAAAACTTGACGTTACTCGTCCGTCTTTTCTATGGTCGGCGCGCCGAAGGAATCTTCTGAGTCTTTACTGCTCACGCGTCGACGTGAAGCGCGATCTTCCGCAGAAGGTTCCGAAACGCTGAATTTAATCGGAGATTCGTCTGGTAGACGTCCCGATTCTGCTAGTTTGCGGCCAATGGAGAAATAACGCTCCAACTTCTTATCGTCGAGTTCATAACGCGGGAGCGTCGGCATACCTTCCCAAACGATTCCGCCGATCGTCGGCTCCAAGAGAATCGCGTGAGGAATTCCGTAAACGCCAAGCTTATTCGCCAGGCGACGCCCCGTGTCGACCGCCGCAAAGTACCCGATCTCGAAAATATTGAGACCCTTGCCCGGCATATTCCGAATCGCGTTCTCGTCCATCTCGCAGATCGAGACGACGACAAGATCGTCTTTGTACTTCTTCGAAATGAAATCAAGGTAAGGAAGCGAGCGGCGGCACGGCGGACACCAGGTCGCCCACATTTCAACAAGCACGTACTTCCCTTTGAGATCTTCGGCCGTCGGCGCCTTCGTAAGCCACTTCTCGACGGGAATCGCGTCGACGACGTCTTCAATTGCAACCCAGAGGAACGAATCTGCCCAGATCATATGCTCGCGTTTGAGAACAGGACTGTTAGCGGGCAGATTTGCGCTTTCCACGAGCCACGGCTGCGTCGTCAAATCAACCTGCGGCGCGTCGGGAATTAGCGTCGTTAGGTCGGTCGGTCCTTCATGACCTGGGGTCGGACAAACGACGTTTCCGTCTTCGTCAACATAGCAAGGACTGCCCAAGCCAGCGTCCGACGCCTCGTCTTGACTCAAAGCGCATGGCGCAACGACGAACATGAACGCGTTCAAAATGAATAAGGCCGCCATGATTGTACGACTACGCATGGTCTAATCTCCTGATCTTCGATATTCCGTCAACGTGTCTGCGCTTTACAAATCCCGCGCTACTCTCATATTGTACGCGATCACAACCCGATATGCAAGCGGTCCAAGCGATACGACCGTATGCTGGTCGCGCCATCCAACGTCCAAACGCCGCTCTGAGAACAACCAAAAGTTCGTCGTCCCAAAAAACCTTGCCTCATCCCGTCAAAAACGTTACAATTCAGCCAAACGTCTCTCAAACAGACCAAATAAGGAGCGGTTCATGGAGAACGCCAAGAAGGAAAGTCGTATTAACAACGTCGAGAAAAATACCGCGCGAAGGTTATTATCATTCTTACTCGCGCTCGCTATATTGGCGACGCTAGGACTCTACCTTATCCTTCCAATCAGACCAATTGAGAAGACGCCCGTGCCGCATGTCGCCTTCTTTTTCAGCGCCTTTCAGCACGATTTTCTGAATTGGGTATGGTTCGGAGGCGACCTACCCGACGCGCAGCCGACCGGAGAACGCGCGCTCGCGTTCCTCATTGGAACGATTCTTTTCCTCTATCTGACCTTTTTCGGCCGCGCGCTCTTAACGCCGTGGACGAGGCTTCTCAAAGCGCAGCGCGTCGATAAACTTGCGCTCTTGTTCCTTTCAGGAACATTAGGACTCGCAACTCTGGCGACTCTTTCCCTATACCTTGGACTTGCCAAACGCGCAAACGCGCCGGTTCTACTCATAATCACGATACTTTTCCCGCTTGTTATAAGAAGGAAAAAGAAGGCGGACGAGTCGCGGGTTATAAATGATTTTCCTAAAAAAGAAGCTGATCGTGCGTCCCGCGCGCTGTGCGCAGTTAAGGTCGCGCTCCTTGCCCTCTTCGTTTCCTTCTACCTCTTCGCCGCTACTCAGCCGCTTTGGGAGTACGACGCCGTAGAATACCACGCGCAAGGCGCGCGAGAATTCTACGAGTCGGGCGCGATTCAATTCTCGGAAAATAACGTCTACGTCAATATGCCCCTTGGCGCCGAGACCTTCTACCTTGCGGGCTTCAATATTGCGCGCGATCTCGGCTTCAGTGAGCAAAACGTTTTACGAATAGGGAGTCTTATCGGTAAAACGCTGCTTGCGTACGCTACCCTTTTGACCGCGCTCGGTCTTGCTTCTTTCTGTAAGCGTTTTGTCCGAACGAAAACGTCGCCCTACTGGTCTGCGCTCATATACCTATCGTTCCCGGCGCTCTTTGAAAACGTTTCCAACGGTCTCAACGACGCTCCCCTTGCGCTCGCTCTATTTGCAGTCTTCTTTGTAATCGCGCTTGAAGCTGCGCGAGACCGCGAAGTCGACTCCTCCGTCGAAAGGCGACGCGTTGTCGGATACGCGTCCCTGCTCGGATTACTCGCGGGATTCGCCATATCAATTAAGTATACTGCCGTTCCGTTTATTCTCGCGCCGACATTGCTCGCCGTCGCCTTCCTAGAGTTTGCGCCGAAACGCCGCGCTTCCCTGTGCGCTATCCTGAATCAGACGTCGCGCGAGGAACTTAAAGAAAGCGTTAACGTCGATCGTAAAACGTCGCGGTGCGCGCTCGCGCTTTTACTCACGTTGGGCGTTGCGTTGCTCGTTGGCGGGGGATGGTATTACAAGAATTACGCTGCGACCGGCAATCCCGTCTACCCGCTCGCATTCGACGTTTTTGGCGATTCGACCGGGCTATGGAACGATTCAATCAACGCGCGCTGGACTCGCGCGCACTCGCCTGATTCCTACTCTCCGGAGGCAATAGGATCCGCGATTGCTAGCGCGTTTTTCCTCGAGAATTACGCGTCTTCCTTCTTCTACTTCTTACCGATCGTTTTCTTCGTTCTGGTCGGAGCTTGGATCGCGCGTCGTCGCGACGCCACTGGGACGGGGAGCTTTTTGGAAGATCGCCGAATACTTTCCTTACTTTTCGTCTTTTTCCTGATATTCGTCGCCGTTTGGGCGTTGTGTACGCATCGCATTTCGCGTTTTTTAATTCCTATTGCGACGTTCCCCGCCGTTATACTGGGCTCATGCGCCGCGCGCGTTTTTAACGCGCGTTCAGCTTTATTACGCGTTGTCGCGTCTTTGGTCGTCTTAACGCTCTTGGGCTATTCAGGGATACTTATTGATTTGATCGGGCAAGGACGTCTCGCGCCGCTTCCTTCTCTCGAACGCGACCCAGACCGCTATTCTGGCGCCGCGATCTATTTTAACGACCATCCGGAAATCCTCCAATCAGACTCAGAGGGCGCCGGACGGCTGCTCCTTGTGGGAGAAGCGAAAGCGTTTGATTATCGCGTTCCTGTTCTTTACTCAACATGCTGGAACGATTCTCCGCTTATGAAAGCGCTCGACGGCGCCGTCGAATTAGACGGCGAGCTCGTTAAAAGAATTACCGACCCCGGGAAAGTGCGCGCCATGCTCAAAGAAATGCGCGTTCGATATATTCTCGTTGATTTTGGCGAGCTCTATCGTTTCCGGAGCGAGGGAAACTACGGTTTCAATAATCCTGAGATTAATGAATCGCTATTCTTTTCACTTGTTGGCGAGGGCGTTATAGAGCAAGTTGAAAACGACGATATTGTTCTTTTCAACAGCGTCAAACTTTTTAGAGTCCTAGAATCGCCGGACGAAGAAACAGAGAAACGATAAATCCTCGACAAACGTTTGCTTTGTTCGTCTGGCCTATTGTTGCGCGTCTTAATTTAGGTAGAATATCTCCTAGAAGGGCTTGGCGCGCGCCTCGACTCCGCCCTTTCGCGCGCCGTTACGACGCGCAAGACGAAACGTTTGATTATTGGATATTCTCATGGCTGCTAGATCGATCCCATCCGATATTGAAATCGCTCGCAACACGAAACTGCAACCGATTGTCGACGTTGCTAAAAAGCTCGGAATCCCCGAGGACGCCGTCGAGTCCTACGGAAAGTACAAGGCGAAGATCGACGTCGATAAAGTCGGCGCCGACCCCAATAAAAAGGCCAAGCTTATACTCGTTACCGCCATTAACCCGACTCCGGCTGGCGAAGGTAAGACGACCGTAAGCGTCGGGCTGTGCGACGCGCTCAACGTCCTGCAAAAGAACGCGTGCCTTTGTTTGCGCGAACCGTCGCTAGGACCGTGTTTTGGCGTTAAAGGCGGCGCCGCCGGAGGCGGATTCGCTCAAATCGCTCCGATGGAGGATATCAATCTGCACTTCACCGGCGACTTTCATGCCGTGACCGCAGCGCATAACCTGCTTGCCGCAATGGTCGACAACTCGATCCATCAGGGCAATCCGCTCCGCATCGACCCGCGTCGCGTTACGTGGGGACGAACCCTCGACGTCAACGAACGTGCCTTGCGTCAGATCGTGCTCGGACTAGGCGGGACCGGCAATTCCGTACCGCGCGAGAGCTATTTCGTTATCACGGCGGCGTCTGAAATCATGGCTATCCTTTGCATGAGCAAGGATCTTTGGGATCTGCGCGAGAGACTCGGCAATATCGTGATTGGATACGATTACGACGGCAAGCCCGTTACCGCGAACGATCTCAAAGCGCGCGGCGCCATGACCGTACTCATGAAGGAAGCGATCAAGCCTAATCTTGTCCAATCTCTCGAAGGCTCGCCGGCGTTTGTTCACGGCGGTCCCTTTGCTAATATCGCGCACGGATGCAATAGCGTCGCCGCGACGAAACTCGCTCTCAAGCTAGCGGATTACGTCGTTACGGAGGCGGGATTCGGCGCCGACCTTGGCGCTGAGAAATTCCTGGATATTAAATGTCGAAAGGCCGGGATTAAGCCCGACGCCGTCGTTCTCGTTGCGACTGTGCGCGCTCTAAAATATCACGGCGGCGTGCCGAAAGCCGAGCCCGGCGCTACCAATCCGGACGCCGTTGCCCGCGGGCTTGCCAATCTCAAACAGCACGTTGAGAATCTGCGCAAATACAAGTTGCCAGTCGTCGTTGCGCTCAATAAATTTGAGGGCGATAGCGATTCTGAAATCGACGTCGTTCGCAATGCGTGCGCGGAACTTGGCGCTAAATTCGCTTGCGCTACGCACTGGAAGGACGGCGGCAAGGGCGCGGTTGAGCTCGCTAAGACCGTTCTCAATACCTTGGAAACCGAAGATTCCAGCGCGTTCGCCCCTATCTATCCCGACGATATGCCGATCAAAGAAAAGATTGCGACCGTAGCGCGCGAGATTTACCACGCGGGAACTGTGTCTTATACCAAGCAGGCGGAACGACAACTCAAGACGCTCGTTGAGCAAGGGTGCGATTCGCTACCCGTCTGTATTGCTAAGACGCAGTACTCATTCTCGGCCGATCCGCAACTTCTCGGCGCGCCGCAGGGATACGAACTTAACGTTCGCGAAGTGAAACTCAGCGCCGGCGCGGGTTTCGTCGTCGTTATGACGGGTGAAATCATCGCCGCGCCCGGTCTACCGCGCGTGCCCGCTGCGGAAGCAATCGATATTAACGAAAAAGGCGAAACGATGGGACTCTTCTAATCAAACGTCCTGCCGACGTTCTTTCTACGTCAAGCGCGTCGAACTAACGACGCGCTTGATTCTTTAGGTCTCTCACCAATCGGGGAACAAACCTATGCTCGATCTCATTGCAACGTCGACGGCCGGGTTAGAATCGGTCGTCGCGCGAGAATTGAAAAACCTTGGATATGAACCGACGAACTCGGAGGTTGAGGTCGGACGAACTTTGTTCCGGGGCGAGTTTCAGGACGTGGTTAAGACGAATCTTTGGCTACGTTCGGCGGGCAAGGTGCTCATTAAGCTTGCTGAATTTGAACTCCTCGACGATTTCGACGTCCTTTTCGACGCCGTGCGCGCGATCGAATGGGAGAATTGGGCGCCGAAGGACGCCGCCTTTTACGTCGAGGGACGTTCCGTTCGGTCTAAAATTACGAGCGTTCCCGCTCTTCAACGCACGGTAAAGAAGGCTATTGTCGAACGACTGGCGCGGCGATGGAACATGACGACGTTGCCCGAAACGGGACCAACTCTTAACGTCGAAATCTCGCTCCACAAGGACCGCGCGACGATAACCCTCAATACGTCCGGACGAGGATTGCATCGGCGCGGATATCGCCTTATGAACGTCGCCGCGCCGTTGCGTGAAACGCTTGCCAGCGCGCTCGTTCAACTTTCGGTCTGGAATCGAGAACGACCGCTAGTCGATCCATTCTGCGCCTCTGGCACGATTCCGATCGAAGCCGCTATGCTCGCT